>JBJFBU010000081.1:0-12249 GCA_051888595.1 Candidatus Gastranaerophilaceae bacterium
AGGTTGTAGCATTGTTGAAAAATATTTCCTATAAAAATAGGAAACATAAATGCCAAAATTAAATTTAAAGGTTTACCGTAAGTAAGTTCTTTTGTTGCCATAAAACACTTCCTAATTGAATAATATCATAAAAACTTAGAAATTCTTTTGTGATATAGACTTTTGCTAGAATATACATTCTTTTTGGTTTATGATAACATTTAATTATATTTATAATAAAGAGTGGGAATATTATGGTAAGTTTTTTCATTGGTATAGTTATATATTTTGTTAGTGGTATAATTGTAATGTTTTTTTCTGAAAAATTTAAGATTGCAATTTTATCATTGTTATGTTTTATAGCCTCTATTTTTTGTTTAAATCCAGCTATAAAAACACTTTATACAGGCAATTCAGTATCTAAAGTTCTTAATTTTAATAATATTTTCGGTAGTGTTAGTTTTTCTATTGATACACTTTCTGCGTTTTTTATAATCGTAATTGCTGTAATGACTTTAGCTTCAGTTATTTTTTCAAAAGGCTATTTGGCTCAATATCTGAAATTAGGTAAAAACATTAATTCACATTTAATATTTTTGACTATGTTAATAGCCTCAATGTTACTCGTTGTTACCTGTCAAAACGTATTTGTATTCTTAATTTGTTGGGAAATAATGTCTTTGAGCTCATTTTTTCTTGTTATTTTTGAAAATGAAGAAAAAAATGTACTTAAAGTTGGTATAAAATATTTGGTATTTATGCATATTTCTGTTTTGTTTATAATGATGGCATTTGCTTTAATTTCAATACATTCAGGAAATTTCGATTTTAATTCTTTCAAAAATGTTTTACAAAATAATTCTTACTTGGCAAATGTTGTATTTTGTCTTGCATTTTTTGGATTTGGAACAAAAGCGGGTTTTGTTCCGTTTCACAATTGGTTGCCGGATGCTCATCCTGCAGCACCAAGTCATGTTAGTGCAATTATGTCGGGTGTGATGATTAAAACAGGAATTTATGGAATTTTGCGGGTTTTAACTTGGATTGTTACACCTTCATTATTGATTTCTTATTCTGTTTTGGTAATTTCTATAATTTCTGGTTTGTATGGTGTTTTGTATGCAATATCACAACATGATTTAAAAAGGTTATTAGCTTATCATAGTATTGAAAACATTGGTATTATTGGTATTGGTATTGGTGTTGGAATGTTAGGTTTGGCATATAATATTCCAATCATTGCAGTTTTAGGGTTTGCTGGCGGAATTTTACATATACTAAATCATTCAATTTTCAAAGAATTATTATTTTTATCTGCAGGAAGTGTTTATGTAGAAACTCATACTAGAAATGTGGAAGAATTGGGTGGTTTAATAAAATCGATGCCAAAAACTGCTTTATTGTTTTTAATTGGCTCTATTGCAATTTGTGGGTTACCTCCTTTTAATGGTTTTGTTAGTGAATTTTTAATATATTTTGGAATGTTTAAGTGCCTTTCTGCACATCATTTTTTATTTATAACGCTTATGCTATTTGCAATTGCAGGATTAGCTCTAATTGGAACAATGGCAATTTTATGCTTTACAAAGGCTTTTAGCGTAATTTTTCTTGGTATGCCAAGAAGTGATTTTGCTGAAAAAGTAAAATCTGATAATGAAAATTCTATGATTTTACCAATGAGCTTTCTTGCTCTTTTAACACTTGTTATTGGTATTTTCCCTCAATATGTGTTTAATTTTATAATTAAAATAGTAAATGTGTTTACGGCAGTTAATCCGGTATTGTATTCTGAACCAATTGAATTAATGCAATTTATTTCTATATATGCAATTTCATTTATCTTAATTGTTTTTGCTTTGGTTGTTTTGAAGGAATTTGTTTGCAAAAAGAAAGTTGCATTTTTTGAAACTTGGGGATGTGGATATAATAGGGCAAATAATAAAATGCAATATACTGCATCTTCTTATGCAAGTCCTTTTTTATCAATGCTAAAACCTTTGTTCAAAAAAGTTTTTGATATTGAAAAGCCTAAAAAATTATTCCCTAAAAATGCACATTTTAGCCTTCATGTTGATGATATTGAAGAAGCTTATTTGATAAAACCTTTAGTAAAATATGATGAATGGTTTTTATCTAAATTTGAAGCGTTGCAAAGTGGTAACATTCAGTCTTATATAAAATATGGACTTGGATTTTTGATAATAGCTATAATAGGAAGTTTATTAATAGGATAGTAATATGTTAATAAAAGTATTAAATTTAATAATTTTGTTATTTGTTCCTTTTATAATGTTGGGCATTATAAAAAAGACAAAAGCTTTTTGGAGCGGTAAAAAAGGTGCTTCAATTTTACAACCATTATATGATTTTGTAAGATTGTTGAAAAAGGAATTTGTTATAAGTACAACAACATCAGAAGTCTTCCAAATTGCACCAATTGTTAATATTGTTGCTGTGATTTTAGCAGGTATTTTTGTTCCTCTTGCATCGGGTAGTGCTATTATAAATATTCCTGCAGGATTGATAATTTTTGCCTATACCTTAGGTCTTGGTAAATTTTTGTCATTGATTTCTGCTATGGATACTGGCAGTAGCTTTGAAGGTATGGGTGCATCTAGAGAAGCTTGTTTTACTACAATTGTTGAACCTGCATTCTTTATATTAATTGCTTCAATTATGGCACTTAGTGAAAATTATACTTTTGATTCTTTATCTAAAATAATATCTTCTGCTGGAAGTTATGGGGTTTTGATAATCTTTTTTGCAATAATGATTTTGTTTATTATGGTTTTGGTGGAATGCTCTAGAGTTCCAGTTGATGACCCAACTACACATCTTGAATTAACAATGATTCATGAAGTTATGATTTTAGATAATTCTGGTTTAGATTTGGCTTTATTTACTTGGGCAAATAGTATCAAAATGATGTTAATATCTTCACTAATCGCAAAACTTATTATACCTGCAAATCTAAGTTGTGGAGTTGCTATTTTGTGTTATTTTGCCGTAATGTTTTTTATTTCAGTTATGATTGGTACGATTGAATCTTCTATGGCAAGACTCAGAATGTCACATGTCTTAGAATTTGTATTTATTATGAGTTCTTTAGCACTTGTTGTTCTTTCTCTTGTTGTTAGCACATTTGGAGGTATTTAGATGGTAAATGCTTTTATTATATTATTCGGTTTAACTATGCTTTATATATCTACAACAAGTAGAATTATTTCTCATATAAGATTGCTAATAATTCAAGGTGTTTTATTATTTTTAATTTGCTGTTCTGGCATGAAAGATATGAGTGTCTTGAATATAGCATTTTTAGTTGTAGAAACACTTATTGTGAAATCAATCGTTATTCCTGCTTTTTTATACAAAGTTTTGAAAAAAACTCATTCAAACAGAGATGCGGCAGCAAATATTCCTCATTTCTATTGTCTAGTTGTTTCAACTGTAGTTCTTTTGGCGTGTATGTTGCTTTCTCAATATTATGTATCATCAATAAAACTTATATCTCATTTATTCTTTGGGGTGTCAGTTGCAACAATTATTATAAGTTTATGGCTTATTACAATTAAACATAAAATAATTTCTAATGTTATTGAATTTATTACAATGGAAAACGGAATATTTCTTTTGTCACTATCCGTAGCGAAGGAAATGCCTATTTTAGTAAACTTGGGTGTGTTGCTAGATGTGTTTATTGCAGTTTATATTTTAGGTTTATTTGTAAATGAAATAAATAATGAATTTCAAGATTTGGAAGTTTCAAATCTTTCAGAATTAAAGGACTATGAATATAATGATTAATACAATTTTAATATTTCCAATTATAGCTTGCATTTTAATCTTACTTATCAAAAACAAAAAATTTGATATGTTTATGATTAATTCTTATGCAATTGTACATTTTATTGTAACAATTATGCTTGCAATAGATAAAAATACTGGAAATCGATATTTCTCCGTTGATAGTACAAATTTAATATTTCTAATTGTATTATCATTTGTTTTTTTAATGGTAGCTATATATAACAATGGTTATATAAAAACCTTTAATTATAGTAATTATCCTGACTCTAGAATTCGAAATTATACACTTATGATTTTAATTTTTGTGTTGTCTATGACTGGCACAATTTTAAGTGTTGATTTGGGAATATCTTGGGTGTTTATAGAAGCAACAACATTATCAAGTGCATATTTGATATACTTTAACAAGACAAAACACTCAATAGAAGCTGCTTGGAAGTATGTATTCATTTGTTCAATAGGTATTTCTTTAGCTTTTGTGGGAATTATCCTACTTAATATTTCTACAGGAAATATTAATACACTTAACTTTTCAGAATTATATTCAAATGCAAGTAGCTTTAATCATAGCTGGTTAAAAATTTCATTTATATTTATGCTATTTGGCTTTGGTGCAAAAATGGGTTTGGCTCCAGTACATTTTTGGTTGCCAGATGCTCATTCGGAAGCTCCTTCTCCAATTTCAGCGTTGTTATCTGCAACTCTTTTAAATTCTGCTTTTCTAGTTATTGTAAGAATTTTTAAAATAATGACTCTTGCTGGATGTACAAATTATGCAAGATTAATGCTCTTAGTTATGGGCTTTATTTCTCTATTTGTAACCGCTGTTTTTGTTTATCATATAAAAAATTATAAAAGAATGTTGGCATATTCTTCTATAGAAAATATGGGAATTTTAACTATAGGAACAGCTTTAGGCGGTGTTGCTTATTATGCGGTTGTATTGCATTTGATAGGCCATTCTTTAGCAAAATCTTCATTCTTTTTAACTTCTGGAAATATTTTAGAAATCTTTGGAAGTAAGAGAATTAAATCTGTAAATGGTATAATGTCTGCTGATAAAAAAACAGGCTGGTTGTGGATATTATCATTCCTTGCAATATGTGCTTTTCCAACTTCAATGTTGTTTGTTAGTGAGTTTTTAATGATAAAAACAATGATTCTTCAAAAACATTATATTTTATGCGTTATATTTGTTTTATTATTAACAATAATTTTATATGGCTTGGCTAAAGTTGTATTAAAAATGTCGTATGGAAATTTAAGTGAAGATAAAAAACTAGAAGTTTTAGAAAACAAGAAAAAAATAACCTTCTCGATGTATGTACCTCAATTTATAATGTTAATTTTAGTGTTTACTTTAGGATTTTATGTTCCTGATTTTCTAAACAATATTATAAATACGGTATTTACAGGGTTTTAATACAAGGATATAAATTATGACAAAATGGATAAAAGCAAAAAATAATCAAAGAATAAATCTTTTAGAAATACCAACTCTTTCTATTTCTGAATTAAGAACCGAAATAATTTCTATTACAAAACGTCCAATTGCATTTTTTGGAAAAGATTGTGGCAATGGTAATGTAAAATTGTTTGTTGTTTTAGCAGATGATGAAAATTCAGAATTGTATATTTCTTCTGCTCTTTTTGGAAGTGAAGAAAAATCTTACGAATGTATTACGCAAGATATTCCAGCATTTCATATATTTGAACGTGAATTTTATGAACAATTTAAAATAAAACCGCTTAATCATCCATGGCTAAAACCTGTAAGAGAAAACCAAGATGAGTATAATTTTTTTGAAATGGAAGGTGATGAAGTTCACCAAGTTGCAGTAGGTCCAATTCATGCGGGTGTGATTGAACCAGGACATTTTAGATTTATGTGTAATGGAGAAACAGTTTATCATCTGGAAATAATGCTTGGCTATCAAAATAAAGGTGTCGAAGATTTAATGATAAAAGCTCCTTCTAATCAATTAGCAGAATCAATTTGTGGGGATAGTGTAATTGCATATAATACCGCATTTTCACAAGTTGTAGAAGCATTGAAAAATGTTCAAATTTCAAATAAAGCTCAATTAATTAGAAAAGTAGTATTAGAAATGGAACGTATTGCCATTCATATTGGTGACTTAGGTGCAATATCTGGAGATATTGCATATTCTATGGGGGCAGCTGTTTTTGGTGTGACAAGAACTTTGGTTATTAATACAATGTTAGAATGGTCAGGAAGCCGTTTTGGCAGAGGTTTAATAAACATTGGTGGAGTTAATTTTGATATTGATGAAAACCAAATAAAAAAATCGTTAAAAACTCTGGAAAAAGTTGAAAAAGATACGGATAGAATGGTTAAAGTTATGCTAAAATCATCATCTGTGGTTTCAAGACTTGAAAAAACGGGTACAGTAAGCTTTGAAAAAGCAAAAGAAATTGGTCTTGTTGGAATGGCTGCTAGAGCTTCTGGTGTGAATTTGGATTCAAGATTTGATTTTCCGGACAAGTGGATTGATGAATTAAATATTAAAAATAATTATTTTGAAGGTGTTGGCGATGTTAATTCAAGATTTAAGCTAAGATACAGAGAAATAAAAAATTCATTGTATATGATTAGAAAATTTCTGAATAAGTTGAAAGAATATGAGAAAGAACCACTTTTAGTGTCTACAGATAAAAATTTTGAAAAGAATTCTTTTGTTATTTCTGTAATTGAAGGTTGGCGAGGAGAAGTTGTTCATATTGCAATAACTGATGAAAATTCAAAATTAACGAGATATAAGATTAAAGATTCATCATTTAATAACTGGTTTGGATTAGCACTTGCAGTAAGAAACAATGGTATTTCAGATTTTCCATTGTGTAATAAAAGTTTTAATTTGTCATATTGTGGCAATGATTTATAAAAAGGAAAAAATATGTTAGATACATTAAAGCAAAGAATTTATCAAGGACAGCAATTTATAAAAGACATACAAAATGCACCAATGAGGGAACAATTTAGAGGTTTTCCAAGATTATGTAATGACAAATGTACAAAATGCGAAAAATGTGTTTGTCCAACAGGTGCATTGAGTATAAGCCCATTAACAATTGATATGGGAAAGTGTACTTTTTGTGGTGCATGTAAAAATATTTGCAAAACAGGTGCTATCGATTTTACAAATAACTATAAATTGGCAACAACAGATAGAGAAAAATTGATAGTAAGAGAAGATGTTACAGCAGAGGTGTATGAAGAAACAGCAATTGATGTGAGAAAAGAAATAATATCATATTTTTCAAAGTCCTTAAAACTAAGACAGGTTTCTGCTGGCGGTTGTAACGGTTGCGAAATGGAATTGAATGCTTGTTCAAATGCGAATTTTGATATGGGAAGATTTGGAATAGACTTTGTTGCTTCGCCAAGACATGCAGATGGAATAGTTATAACAGGACCAATTTCAGATAATATGGCTTACGCATTAGAGAATTGTTATAAATCAGTACCTGAGCCAAAAATAGTAATATTGTGTGGAGCTTGTGCAATTTCAGGCGGAGTATTTGTAGAAAGTTCAAAATTGAATAGAGAATTTTTAGAAAAATATCCAATAGACTTGTATATCCCTGGATGTCCAGTCCATCCATTGACCTTTATAAATGGAATATTGTCCTTTATTAATAGAAAATAGCCTGCAGTAGGAATATAGCTATTTTTGATGTAAAGACTGCTTTATAAGTTAAATGTTTCACCTAGAACTTTTCTGATTTGTTTTCGTGCCGGCATCTCATAAAATTTATATGAAATATATGCAGTTATTGGAACAAGTATTACAAATCCACCGATATTTAGAACATAAGAAATCAAATGATCACCGCCATATCTAAATATTTTGATAAATAAAATATGTAGTAAATATAGTGAATAACTAATTTCACCTAAAAATACTAACAGTTTTGTGGTTAATATTTTACAACCAAAGTGAGTTATTGAAATATATATTTGGTTTTGTGGTGATGATGATGAATATTTTTTTGATAGCGTAAAAAGAGTTATTGAAATTTTGCAAAACAATAATATTGATGGAGCTTATTTGAATCAAGTAAATCCTATGGGATATTCAACATTTGTAGAAAAAGAGGGTTGTTATGGTCTAAATGATTTCTTTAAAATTGTTAAATATGATCCAGAGTTTATAAGTACAGTTGTTGTAAAAAAGACATCAATTAATGCAAAATTACCTTTTAATACTTGGTATCATTTGGATTGCTTAGCAAACATGAAAGAAGATAGTTGTTTATATGTTATGAAAAATCCTTGTGTATTAAATAAACTTCCAAATACGAATTCTTGGAACAAAAATAGCAAGAATGCCTTACTATATGCATTTGAACAAATTGAATTATATGCAAAAAGTAATTTAAGTGAAGATAGAAAAAAGAATCTTACTAAAATTTATGTAGAGTTTGTTATAGATAAAATTATAAATATTCAAATAAAAAGAATTCTTTCAAAAAATGAAATTAATTTGTTTATTCAAAAAGTTTTAAGTATCAATTTTAACAAAGATTTGAAGAAATTTTTAATTAAATTATTGAATTCTAGGTTTTATTGTATTTTTTATGCAACAAAAAATAAAAGAAATTTGTCAAAACGAAATTTTCTTTCTAGAATTATAAAAATTTTGAAAATTTATCAAAAAAGTAACAAATTTATATACAAATGCGTAACATCTAATCAAAAAGCTTTAGATGTTATTGAGGATTAAATTATTTTTTATAAGAAAATATAAATTCCTTAATTGTATCTGCAATTCTTGTAATTTCTTCTTCGCCTAACGCTGGGAATGTACCAACCCAGAATGTGTTATTCATTATAAAATCTGTTTTTGGCAAAAGTTTGTATGTTTCTTCTGTCAAATCTTTTGAATTCATTAATTTACTATTACCAATTCTAAAATCAATATTATTATCAACAATCATCGGTTGACGTAAAATATTTCCCGCAAATAACTGCCTTGTACCCACTCCGTTGTTTTCTAAATATTCAACCAATTGTTGTTTTGTAAACGGTGCATCTTCTTTTACAGAAATTAAATACCCAAACCAAGATGGTTTTACACCTTCTTTTACAACCGGTAAAATTAAATAATCTGTTAAATCAGAAAGAAGTTTTGTCAAAAGTTCTGCATTTCTTTTTCTTATAGCCAAAAATCCATCTAATTTTTCAATTTGAGAACAACCTAAAGCCGCTTGCCAATCCGTAATTTTTAAATTATAACCAACGTGAGAATATGTATATTTATGGTCATACCCATAAGGTAAATTACCTAATTGTTGTGTAAATCTTTTTCCGCAAACTCCATCACGCCCTGGAGGACAGCAACAATCTCTACCCCAATCTCTGAAAGACATAATTATTTTATATAATTGAGTGTCATTTGTTATTACTGCACCACCCTCACCCATTGTTAAATGGTGTGCCGGATAGAAACTAAAAGTCCCGATATGACCTATTGTACCTATTTTTTTGCCTTTATATTCGCCACCTAATGCATCGCAACTATCTTCTATAACCCATAAATTGTATTTTTCTGCAAGTGCCATAATTTTATCCAAATCATAGCTGTTACCCAATGTATGAGCCAAGAAAATAGCTTTAGTTTTATCAGTGATTGCTTCTTCAATTTTATCAGCATTAATGTTATAAGTTCCGATTTCGCAATCCACAAAAACAGGTATCATTCCATATTGAATTATTGGGTTAATGGTTGTAGGGAAACCTGCCGCAACTGAAATTACTTCATCTCCTTTTTTTAATGCTCTATCACCTAATTTATGAGAAGTTAAAGCCGAAAAAGCCAGTAAATTTGCACTTGAACCTGAATTTGTAGAAAGTGCATGTTTTGCACCCATATATTTAGCAAATTTTTGTTCAAATTCTTTATTAAATCTTCCGGCTGTAAGCCACATATCAAGCGAAGCGTCAATCATATTCAACAATTCTTCTTCGCCTAAAAGTTTTCCGCTTGGAGGAATGTAATTAAATTCTCTTTTTTTACCGAAAACTTCTTTATAATATTCTTTTGCGGCATTTTTTACTTTGTTTCTTAGCTCTATTTCACTCATTTTATATTATCCTCATTTTTTAATTCGATTTTATTTAAAATTTCAGCAATTTCATTTGGTAAATTAATAATTTTAGAAACTTTAAATAATGCTTTTAGAAAATATAAATTCCAAAATCTTCTTCTTTGTTTATTATAAATAAAACTTGTGAATTTTTCTTGGTTTTTTAACAAATATTTTGGAAAGTTATTATCAATTTTAACAGGTAATAAAATTTGTTCGTAAAAAATTTTATTGTTTATCATGTTTATGATGTCTGTTGATTTAGTGTCAAGTGAACCTTCACATATTGATTGAATTTTTTGAACTGCTTTTTTTACACCACCCATATATGAAAAATGCCAACCTGCATTTTTAACATGTTTTTGTAAATCACCATTATATAATCTGATTTTGCAAGGTGTTGTATTATTGTTATATTTTAAATCTAAATATTTGCTTTCATTAGAATTGACAAAATCAACCTCGTTAAGAATATTTTTTAAATTAGAATAAGACAACATTTTTGTTCCTTGTCTCCGTGTTCTATTGTATGAATATAAATTCAAATAGAAGTAAAAACAATTCATATCAAAAGCTATGATTTTATTTCTATCATAATATTTTTTAATAAATTCTGGTTTAGGAATTTCATCAAGATCTGAAATTAATATAATATCATCATCTTGGCAATTTTTTAAACCTTGCATTATTGTATTTCTTTGGATATTTTCTATAGTCCATTGAGTGAGCTCATTCGGATATTCACTCAAAACTACATGAATAATTTTGTTATTAAATTTTTCAAATAAGTGTTTATTTTTCTCGTAAAATAATTCCTTTTCTTCTCCTTTTTGAGTTTTTGTAGCTTCTACAAGTACGAAATTATCAACGTAATCATTTAAAACATTTAAACGCAAATCCAATAATTCTATTTCATTATAAAAGGTAAAGCAATCAAATATTCTATTCTTTTTTTTATTATCTTTCAATATTATATCTTTCCATTTTTTGTTTTATCTTCAAAGTCTTTAATTTGTTGCATAGTGAATTCATACATATCTATATCTTGAGAATAGAAATGTTTGTACCATTCTACTGATTTTTTTATAGCTTCATCTGCATTATAAGTTGGTATCCAACCTAAAACTTGTTCAGCTTTTTCTATATTTAACATTAATAAATTCGCTTCATGTAAATCATCTCGTTTATGGACAATAACTTCGCCCTTGCCATAATATTCACAAACTTTTTGAGCTACATCTGCAACTTTTAAAACGCTTTCTTCTTTTGGTCCAAAATTAAAACCTTCAGCATATTTTTTACCTTCTTCCAGCAATTTTTGACCTAAAAGTAAGTAACCTGAAAGAGGTTCTAAAACATGTTGCCATGGCCTTACAGCAATAGGATTTCTAATTTCTATTTTTTTATTTTCATTAATATATCTTACACAATCAGGAATTAATCTGTCTTCTGCCCAGTCACCACCACCTATAACATTACCTGCTCTGGCTGTGGCCATAGCATAAGTGCCTTCTTCCTGCAAGAATGAACGTCTGAAAGATGATGACATTATTTCAACACAACCTTTGGAAGATGAATACATATCATATCCACCCATTGGTTCATCTTCTTTGTAACCCCTGTTTATTTCTTTGTTTTCATAACATTTATCAGTTGTTATATTTACAAGGGCTTTAACACTTTTGCATTTTCTTGAAGCTTCTAAAACATTCAAAGTACCAATAACATTTGTTTCATAAGTCATTTTTGGTTCTTTATAAGAAAGTCTTACAATCGGCTGAGCGGCTAGGTGAAAAACTATATCCGGTTTAAATTCATTTATTGTTGCTTCCAAAGTTTTAGTGTCAAGAATATTTCCAATAACATGCCTGCAATTACCATAAATTCGAAGTTCTTCAAACATAGAAGGCGTCGTATTTGGTTCTAATGAATAACCACAAACATCTGCACCTAAACTCTTTAACCAAAGTGTAAGCCAACTGCCTTTGAAGCCAGTATGCCCAGTTAAAAAAACTTTTTTGCCTTTATAAATATTATTGAACATTTTAATCCTTCTATTTTAACCATTTATTTTAAGGTACATCCTAAAATAAACTTATTTTATTACATTGCTAAATTTTGAAAATAAAAAACATTATTGCAACGAGTTTTATTAACAATTTTATTAAAAACAAAATGTATTTGCAAACTTAATAAATTAAAATTTAATTTGATAAAAAATTTTCCAGCCTTGGCTCACTCACGCAACTCGCAAAAGGCGATTCTCTCCATTACCATCAAAACCAAAATACAAAATATAACAAGTATATTCTGTATTTTGGTGGAGACGGTGACTCTGCCGAATAAAAG
>JBJFBU010000082.1:0-12213 GCA_051888595.1 Candidatus Gastranaerophilaceae bacterium
GCTTGTTCGGTTAAATCTCTGATACGTTGTAAGTTTGTTTGAATTGTTCCAAAAACGCCTTCAGTTGTATCTAACATTGATGCACCCATTTGTGCATTTGTTTTTGCAATACTAAGAGAACTGATTTTATAGTTTAACTTTGAAGATACAGCCATGCCTGCTGCATCATCTTTTGATGAATTGATTTTGTAACCAGTAGACAATCTTTCCATTGCATTATTCATTTTGTTTGTAGCGTTATTTAATGATTTTTGAGCAGTCAAAGATGCAATATTAGTATTAACGCTAATAACCATAATGTAATTCTCCTAGTGTAAATTTTTAATTTCCTCTTACAAAATGTTTATCGGATTTGAAATTTACATCTTTATACTTTAGTTTTAGATATACTCTAAATGTATGAGAAAAGTCTAAAATCCTTATTTGTAAAGGTCTTTAAAAACAAGAGAGGGCAAAATTTTAGTAAAATTTTGTCCTCTCTGAAACATTTTTCCAACTAAAGTATAAGAAATTAGTTTATAGGAACATCGATAGGTTGAGTTAAAATTACAGTAAGTGTTTCATCTTGACTAAATTCCACAGGCAACCCTTTTTTGAACATATCTGCAAAACTGCTACCTAAAAAATAAAAACCGCCACCTATAGCACCGCCAATTGCACAAACTGGAACAGTTATGATTCTTGCAGTACTCATTAAAACATCTTCGCCCAAATCCATACCATAATCAGTTGCGTTTACAGTTATGTCAACTGTTTTATCAAAATTCTTTTGAATAGCTTCACCATAACCTTTATTATGGTAAACACCACCATCAAAAGTTAAATTGACTTTGCCTGAAATAATCATGTCTAAAGGTAATTGTCTTCCGTTTGGAGTAACAATATGATCGAAATCTACATATAGAATTGCACCTCTAGAAAATCTTTTGTTAGGCACAATTTTTGCAATACTACCTCTAATCATTGAACCTGCGGGAAGTACTATGTTTGTTGGTGTTTTTTCATCGTTTACTAAAATTGCACTGAAAAAATCACCTTCTTTGTTAGTTTTTGTACTAATAGGGTCTTGTAGTTTTATAGTAAACTTTGTTCCTGCGGGGATTCTTTTTGTTATAGCGTTTGATTTTAAAACTGCAGCTTGTGTAATACTTGTGCAAAAAATAAGTAATAATGCTATTATGAACAATTTGATTTTCATATTTCCTCCATATTTATTCTATTATTTTATAATTAAATATATAAAAATCAAAAAGGTTACAATTGTTTAACTTAAATTGACAACTTATAATATAAATCATACAATTTTTATAAAACAGAAAGGATTTTTAATGAGAAAGAGTAAGTGTAAAGCGTTTACAATGGCAGAAATTCTTTTGGTAATGGGTATTATCGGTATAATTGGTGCTTTGTCATTGCCAAAATTGAAAGATAATGTTGATGAAAGGACGTTAGTTTCATCTACAAAAAAACTTACAGTAGATTTGCAAGATTCATATACAGAAATGATTTCACGTTGGAATGAACCCGATTCTTGGTTTGATACAGATGTAGAGTCAGGTACAGCAACTTCAACGTTTGCTGAAAAATGGTTTAAATCTTTGGCTGTATCAAAACAATGCAATACTGGAGCAGGCTGTTTTTCTTCAAATACAACATTAGATACAGATACAAGTTATTACAAAGCAATCTTAAAAAATGGTGCATCGGTCGCATTTAATATTGATGCTTCATCAAATATAAATTTAGGTTCATCTTGTATGATTACAACAGCATATCCTTGTGCTTATGGTAAATTATATGTAGATGTAAATGGTCAGGATTCAGGACCAAATGCTGATGGTTATGATATTTTTGGGTATACATTCTCAAATAATGGTGTAGAACCAAACGGTTATACCGATAATTACAGCGTAAATGTTGCTACAAGTGAAAATTCAATTGGTAAAATTAATAATACTGCTTGGGTAGTAAAAGCAGGTAATCAAGATTACAACAAATGTGCAGACATAGATTGGGCTAATCACCAATTAACATGCAAATAGGCTTATAAAAGAGGTGAAAATGAAAAATAAAAAAATCAAAGCGTTTACAATGGCAGAAGTTTTACTTGTATTAGGTATTATTGGTATAGTTGCAGCGATTACATTGCCAAACCTGAAGGATAGTACAGATTCTCAAGTAAATGTATCAAAGGCAAAAAAAGTTTATGCAGATTTAACAACTGCATTTGAACGTGCAAACAATAAATATGGTAACATTTATAACTGGTCAACATCAGATAGTTCTGATGGCACACAATTATTTAATAGATTAGTTGCATTTTTGGATGTTAAAAAAACTTGTGAAGCCTCTGGTGCGGCAAATGAATGTTGGTCAAAAGCAGAATCAGATGCATCTCAAGCCATACTTGGTGATGGTTCGTCAATAATGATTAAGAAAACGGATAATACAGTTATTTACTTAGATGTAAATGGACCAGAAAATGGTTCAGCAACAGTTGGTGTTGATGTTTTTAATGTTTATATAAACAAAAAACTTTTAGGTTCAGAATTACTTCCATATAAAACAATTCCAGCAACAAACGATGCTCCAGGTTCAGAAAATTACTTACAATGGGTACTTATGTATGGTAATGAAGATTATACCGAATGTGGCGATAAATTGAATTTTTATACATCAAATACAACTTGTAATTAATATAATTTATAAAATTAAAAGGCTGAATTGCATGTGTAGCATGCAATCAAGCCTTTTTTATGACATTCCCGAAAATATCATTATATATATAACATGGACGTTTTGTTAAAAAATGTAAACAAAAATAAAAACAAAAAGGCAATTTTTAACGAAGGAAATACTTAATAAAAGAGTAAGAGATATTAAAGAGGATTATTTCAGATGAAAGAACAAGAATTAAATACTATAATGTCAGTTGTAACAGATCCAATCAACAACGTATATAGAGTTAATACTTTTGCAGAAGCTGAAGAAATCCGTCGTATGTGCAGAATATTTGAAATTTCAAATAGCCAACATAACAAACACAGAATGTTGTCAATTAAAAATATGGCAACAATGAGATTAGTTTTAAGTAATAACTAATTTTAGGAATGGTATAGATTATGTCAAAGAGGAATGCATAATTATACAGAAAAGATTTTATACTCTCTCTCTTAATATCCTCGTGTTTATTTAATGTTTGTCGAAATTCGGCAAACTTTTTTTTGCACATTTTTACAGCCAATTCCACACATTTTTCTCAAATTTAAAAATCAAATTATTACAAAAAAGAAAAAAGCCACTCCATAAAGTGGCTCTTTTCTCTTAATTTATTCCATAAATCTTACAAAAATTAGTCGATAATTTGAATTCTATTATCAGCTTTAACTTCGATTTCTTTACCTGCTGCACCTAATTTTTTGATATAAGCTGAAACCATTTTATCTTTATCTTCATCAAATGATTTTTCAACTTTATCCATACATTTTAACATTTCAAAACCATCACGACCATTTGCGTAATATGTATCTAATGCAACTTTGAAAGTTTTATCCTCACTAGGATTTTTTACATCTAAAGCTTGTTTGTTACCATTTTTGTCAACAAATTCAGCTGAAACTAATTCACCAGCTTTATTCATTGTGTAATTCAAACCAGAAACTTGTAAGATACCAGGTTTTGTACCCGCACTAACTAATGAGTGTGCACCAAATTTTAAAGCATCTACTAATGTTTTTTCTGATAACGGAGCAACTACCATACCATTTTTGAATGGAACAATACTTGATACATCTCTTGTATTGATTGCACCTGTTTCAAATGTGTTTCTTAAATTTGCTGAGCCTAAAACTGCGATATCTGCACCTGTAAAGTCTTTCATTGAATCTGCAACAAAATCAGCATGCGGATTTTCTTCTGCTAATCTGTTTGCTGGTTCTGGGTCAGCAGCTTTAATTGTACCGACTGTTTCAGGTTTACCTAAAATCATTTCTGAGAAATATGTCATTACTAAATTTCTTCTGAAACCTTTTGTTGGAGTAACATTGTTTTGAACTTTTGTAATAACACCATTTTCATCAAATTCTAAGTTTAAAACACCAAAGTTATCTGCATCTTTTCCGGCTTGTGTAATAACTACAGGGTTGCCATCTTTACCATATAATAAGTTTTCACCTTCTTTGATATCTTTAATTAATTCGTGAGAGTGACCACCTAAAATAACGTCGATACCTGATGTTTCTTGAGCTAATCTTTTTTCATTTGCATTACCAGTGTGAGATACAACAATAATCTTATCTACACCTTGTTTTTGTAATTTATCGACTTCTGCTTGAACAGCTTTAATTGTGTCATCATAATTATCAACTTTAAAATCTTTGTAATTGTCTACATTTGCAATTCTTGTAAACAAGTCTGATGGAGCTGTACCAATGATACCATATCTTGTTCCATCAACTTCTTGAATGTATGATTTTTCAATACGTTTGCTCATTGGGTTGCTATCAGCAACTTTTAAGTTTGCTGCCAAAATTTTGTAGTTTTTATCCTTCGTCAAGTTAAATAATTGTTTAGAATCTCCATCGCATTCATGGTTACCAACAGAAGTTGCACTAACACCGATTAATTCTAAAAATTTTGAAGCAATTTTGTTAGATTTTGAATTATCACCTAACATTGTATCACCAGAACATAATTTTAATTTATCTGTTTTTGAAGACGGAACAAACTGATCAAAGCATTTAGATGCATTGTAAATTTTTTCCATTTTCATTGTTTGCCCGTGTAAATCGTTTACATAAAAAATACTTGTTTTTGTTGTTTTTGGTTTTGCTATTGGATTTGCAGTAACAGAATTAATCATGAAAATAAAAATACCTTGTTTTAACCTACATCTACATGAACGTTTGGTAATTTTTTTTTTTGTTAGTTTTTTAGTGTTTGTTACAAAAAGTTTACAAATCTAAAAACCATGTCTATGTCTACTATTTCTCGTTTTTATATTGAAAGTATTTTTAGAGTTTCTCTTAAAAATATTTCGTTTTCGCTCAAGTTATAACCTTTTTCTAAAACTTGTTTTATGGCATTTGCAATTTCATCATCTTCATAACCTAGAGATAAAAGAATATTTTGAACATCTCGTGCTTCTTGCGGTACGTCTTGATTTTTAGGAATGTTAATATCCTGTTTTAGGTTAATAAATTTATCTTTTAATTCTAAAATTATTTTTTGTGCTAATTTTGCACCAACTCCTTTTGCTTTAGTAATTTCTTTGGCATTTTCATTTATAACATGGTATATTAAGTCACAGACTTCAAATTCATTTAACAATGTTAATGCCATTTTAACACCGACACCAGAAACAGAGGTTAAAACCTTAAAAATATCCCTTGCTTCTTTACTTAAAAATCCACAAAGTGTCATGGAATCTTCTTTGTGATTAAGAACTACATATAATTTTACAGCATCGTCGACGTTTTTTTGTTCATAATCAATTGATGTAACTTCTGCCAAATAGCCTATTCCACAAATTTCAATCGTAAAATAAGAACCTTTTTCATTTTGAGTTTTTGCTCCGATTATACCTTTTAAATAGTCAAACATTTTATAAAAATTACCCTTATTGTATTATTCAAGTTTTCCATAATTATAATACAATATAAGTATGCAAAGTCCAATTGAAAAAATATTAACTTTTTTAGATAAGATCAAGATTAAAAAATCTATGTTTAAATCTTATTATAAAGAAGGTTTAAAATTTTATGAAGAAAAAGAATATGAGCTTGCAGAAAATCTATTTAGGCTTGCTTTGGAACAAGAAGATGCAAAGCCCTATGTGTATTACAATTTAGGCTTGACGTATCATTATTTAAACCGAGAAGATGATGCAATAGAAGCATATAAAAAATTACTGAAAGCATACCCTTCAAATAGTGCAGGATATTATAATATAGCGATTATATATTATAAAAGAAAAGACTATGAGAACGCATTGGAATATTTTTATAACAGCTTTAAAATAAAACCTGATGAAGAAAATGTAAAAGGTTTGGCAAAAACATATTTGCATTTGGAAAAGTTAAGTGAAATTTTAGAATTAGTTGATTTTATTTTTAAATCTAACTGTGACAAAAATTATGCCTATATAATAGCTAAAGTTTTTGAAACAAAAGAATATTTAATAAGTGATATGACTTATGTAAAACATGCTTTAAATATTTACTTAAAGCTATTAAAAATCAATCCAAACAATTTTGATGTAGCAATGTCTGCATCTTTGGCATATTCAAAATTAGGTGATTGGAAAAATGCAATTAAATTATGCAAAATAGCCTTAAAAATCAATCAAAATTCATTTGATGCAAATAATCAAATGGGTTTAGTTTATTATTGTTCAGGTGAAATGGATAAAAGTATACAGTATTATGAAAAAGCATTTGAGCTTGGTGATGATAGTAATGAAAAAATATATTCAAATCTTGCTTATGCATACGAAAAAGCAGGACAAGTTAATGATGCTATAGAAATTTTTAATGAATTACTAGAAAAATTTCCTGATTTAACAAACAAAAGTGATATTTTAGAGCATATTTCACAACTTAATAAAAAATATTAAACGAGAAATATATTTGTGGTATATTTTAAATGTATATTGTAAAAAAAAGAAGGAAAAATATCATGAAAACACTTTCACCATTACAAATTGAAAGATTAAAGTATGAACCTAAACTTCCTGCAAGTTTAGCAAAAGGTATTAATTTGTTAGAAATGAAAGAAGGTCAAGCTACTGAAGCAGTAAGAGATCAAGAACAAATTAAAGAATTATTTTCTAACACATACGGAAAACCTATTGTAACATTTGAAACATCAAATAATGAAACAAAATCAACAGCAAAAAATGTTGGTGTTATTCTTTCAGGTGGTCAAGCTCCTGGTGGACACAACGTTATTGCAGGTTTGTATGATGCATTGAAACAAGCAAACCCAGAAAATAAATTATATGGTTTTTTAGGTGGTCCATCTGGTATTATCGATGGCAAATATGTTGAATTTGATGACAAATTTATCAATGCATACAGAAATACAGGTGGTTTTGATATAATTGGTTCTGGTAGAACTAAATTAGAAACAGAAGAACAATTCAAAAAATCATTAGATGTTTGCAAGAAATTAAACATTTCAGCCGTTGTAATCATTGGTGGTGACGATTCTAATACAAATGCAGCACTACTTGCAGAATGGTTTGTAAAGCATAATACAGGAATTCAAGTAATCGGTTGTCCAAAAACAATTGATGGCGACTTGAAAAATGAACAAATCGAAGTTTCTTTTGGCTTTGATACAGCTACAAAAACTTATGCTGAATTAATTGGAAACATTCAAAGAGATGCAAATTCAGCTAAAAAATATTGGCACTTTATTAAAATTATGGGTAGAAGTGCTTCTCACGTTGCAGTTGAAGCAGCATTACAAACTCAACCTAATATTTGCTTAGTATCAGAAGAAGTTGAAGAAAAGAAAATGTCTTTAAATCAAATTGTTGAAGACATGTGCAAAATTATTTGTAAACGTGCTGAAAATGGTAAAAACTTCGGTATTGTTATTGTTCCTGAAGGTTTAATTGAATTCATTCCTGAAATGAAAGACTTGATTTCTAGCTTAAACGATTTAACTCATGAATTAGAAACAGACCAAACTTACCAAAATGTTCGTTCTGAAGAAAAATTCAAAATTATTGCATCAAAATTAGATGAAAATAATGCAAAATTATTCATGAGCTTACCTGCATTAATTAAGGCTCAATTATTGATGGACAGAGATCCTCACGGTAATGTTCAAGTTTCAAGAATTGAAACAGAAAAACTTTTAATTGAAATGATTAGAACAAGATTAAATGAACTTAAAGACGAAGGTGTTTATGTAGGTAAATTCTCAGATCAAGCTCATTTCTTCGGTTACGAAGGTCGTTGTGCATTCCCTTCAAACTTTGATGCTGATTATTGCTATTCTTTAGGTTTTAATGCATTTGCATTAATTAACTTTGGTTTAACAGGTTACTTATCTTCAGTTAAAAACTTGACTAAACCTGCAAAAGAATGGGTTGCTGGTGGTGTTCCTTTAACAATGATGATGAATATGGAAAAACGTCATGGCGAAATGAAACCAGTTATTCAAAAAGCATTAATTAAGTTAGACGGTCCTGTATTCAAAGAATTAGATTCTCAAAGAGAAGATTGGGCAATGAATGATAGATATTTATTCCCAGGAGCTATTCAATACTTTGGACCAAGTGAAGTTTGTGATTTGACAACAGTTACATTGCAAATTGAACACAGATAATAACTAATTCATTAGTTTACATATCAAAAAAGAAGGTAATCATTTTGATTGATTGCCTTCTTTTTATTGAAGATTAAATGGATTTGTTCTAAATTGATTTTGTCTTTCTTCTTGCATTTGAAGAACTTCTTTTTTGTCTGTTGGTGACAAAAATCTTTCAAGATATTTCAATTTTTCATTGTTTTGAGGGTTTGGATGATTTACCAAATATTTCAAAATTTGATTTTTTAAATCTCCAAACATCATATTCTTTAATGAAACAGCATCACTATTTTCAACCATAGAGCCAATAGCTTCTTTCTTTTGTTTTTGACTTAAGCTATTAAAGAATTCTTTCTTTTGTTCTACAGTTTTTTCTTTAAATTCTTTAGAAACAACTGTTTTTGTAACATCTTTTGTCAATGCAGACCAAGTAGAATCTGAATTTGAAGTTTTTGTATAAGATGAATTATTTGTACTTTGAGTAGTTTTTGTTGTGTTTTTTTGAGTAGAAGCTTTTTGAGTTTTTTCTACTTCTTTAGCTTGGCTTGTTTCTTTTGATCTAGCTTCTGCAATTTCTTTATCTTTTTGTGCTTGCTCATCGTACTTAACTTTTGCTTCATCCAAAGCTTTCATTGTGTTTGTATAACCTGTTTCTTTCAACATTTTTATAATGTCGTCACGATTTGCAGGATCAAATTCATAAGCATGGTTTGCAACATTTGTAGCTGCTTCTTCGCAACCTGAATCTATAGTACGTTGAACTAATTCTTTTTGGTTTTCAACAGCTATATCTTGCAAAATTTGTGAAACAGCAATGTTATAAGCATTATCTATATCAAATTTACGTTCAGTTTCATCGATATTTAATTGAGCTTCATCGTTCATTTTTGCTAAATTCATACCGACAATAGCTGCACGAGTTCTGAAGGTTTCCTCATCAGCACCTAATTCTTGGTATATATCGTGTGCATTATTATTTGCTTCGATTTGAGCTTCAGCAGTATCCATAGATGTAATCACATCAATAGATTTTTGGATAATTTCTTTATCGCCAGTAGTGGCACTGTATTTGTCAATAGCTTTGTTTACTGCAACTTTTTGTGCATCTGCAGTCATATTTTCATTGCCAACAAGCACTTTAGCATTATCCGCAACTTGAATTGCTGCATCTTTACCGTTTAATGCGATTGCGATATCTGCGATATCTGTTGCAGATTCAGCATCTCCAGCATTATGCATACCATCAATTAATGCATCAGAAACAGCGACTTGTGTACCAGTTTCGATAGAAGCATTTTGCAAACCAATTCTAACTCTGTGACCAGTTGTACCTGTCATGTGTGTAGCTTGATCTGCCATAGCACTAGCATTTTCAACAGCTGTGTCTGCATCACTCATCATTACAGAAAAGTACTTACTCATATCTTCTTCTGAGATACCTTGAGCTTTCAAATCTGAACATTTTTTATCTAAGCTTGCGATAATATGAATCATTTGTTGTGAAGCTTCTGAACTCATATCTGAGTTTTTAATCAAGTTATTGATTTTAGCTTTGATTTGCCCAATGTCACCATTGCATTCCTTATAAACTTTTTTGATGTAATCACTTGCTAAAGATTCTTTTTCGCTGAATAATTTTTTTTCTAATTTAGCTTTTTTCTTTAAATAACTAGCTTTTTCTTTTTTCATTGCTTCAGCTTGTTTTGGGTCATTTTGTTCTACTTCAGCAATTTTTTCATCGCTATAATCTTCTAAAATTTTTGCCAATTCATCGATTTCAACAGTGTAATCTTTAATATTACCAGAAGCCCTAGCAATAGTTCTTTCACCTAATTTTGCAACTAAATCTTCATCAATTGAATTCCCATCTTTTACATAACCGTGTTCACCATAACGTGCTTGTATAGACTGAGTTTCACCATTTTCAAAGTGATGAACAGCCATACCATCTTTATATTCTACTTTTGTTACAGTTTGACCGTTAATAACAGGTGTTCTATAATTACTTGGCATTTCTTTTTCAACAACTGTGCCGTCTTCAAGTGTGTATCTTACTTGGTTGTTGCTTGTGTATTCTTTTAAAACAACTTTATTTCTATCAATTAAGCTGTCTAAAGGTTGCATTTTTGGATGTTTTGAAAAGCTAGACATAGATGTAGATAGCAAGCTTTCAAACAATGACATACCCTTTTTGTTATTTACAACATCAGAAGATGAAGCCAAAGAGAATACATTTTGATTGCTAGTATTGTTTAAGCCAGTATTAGACAAGCCGTAGCTACCATTTGAACTAAATCCGCTACCAAAAATAGATGTATTGTTATTTGTAGCTTGATTTGAGCTAAGACTCACATTTTCAAGCCAATTAGTACTACCAAGTGAAGTGTTTGATGTAGAAGTGGTCGTAGCTCCAAACAATGAGCCACCAACATTGTTTTTTAAGTCATTTAGATTTGTTGTATTTTTATTGCCGGTTGAGCTAAAATCAATTGTAATGTTATTTTCAAGTGCAAATTTGACAACATCACTGTCAGATGCTGTTACAGGCAAATTATATTGAAGTCTTATGTTTGATATAGATTGTCCTGAACTCATGATTTGTCCATATTTGTACTAATATACACTTATATAAAAAGTATTGCTGACAGTATTTTGATATGATTTCGGACAAATCTGAAAAATTTTTACAAAATTTTACAAATGTCTAAAACCATGGTGTATACATGTTTTCAAGAGTTTTTTACAATATAAATTGTACAAAGGATTTACAGATTTGTAAATATTTGTTAAGATAAAATCATTCAAAAAGTCAATTTTCATGTAGGACATGTACTTTATTCATATATAAGTACGAGAGGTATTAAAATGAAAGATAATATTTACAAATTACAGTTGTTAGATAATAAAGTTGATGTTAATGAAGAAATAGAGGCTAAAGAACAGCCGAAAGTTACACCTAGAGTGTCAAATCCAATTTATAAAAATATGCTGAATTTTCACAACTCAAAAATTGGTGATAAACTTACTATTAAGGATTTACTTGGATAGTAGCTGTTTGAAATATGTCTTATGTAAAGAGTAAAATATTTTTGAGCCTTTCAAAGCCTCAAAAATCAGCACTATGCAACTTCTTAAGGGCATTAACCAAAAAATGTCCAAATTATGATGTACAAAATATAGCAGACAAATTTTTTGAGGATGAGGAATATTATTTTAAAGTCGGAAATCCTCATTTTGAGTTTTTAGAAAATTTGATTTTTGATGATAATTTTAGACATGAAACCATGTTGTTTTTGAATGAATGTAAGGCTTATTACGATTACAAAGAAAAACAAAAACCTATAATTCAGGCACAGAAAGACTTTGAGAAGAAAAAACGAAAATTTTTGCAAGATTTAAAAATGCAAAAAGAAAAACCTACAAAAAAACAACTTTATTATTATGAAAATTTGTGTAAAAAATATAATATTGAAAAAAAAGATACAACAAATTTATCAAAATTTGATTTAAAAACAATGATAAGTGAGATTTTAGATGAGTATTCGAGAAATAGTGAACATATTAACCTCTAGTGGTATTGAGCAAAATGAGGCTAATGTTGAAGTAAAGCTTTTAATAGAACGTTTTTGCAATTTGAGTGCAGTAGATATTCTTATGGGTAAAAAACTTGATGAAGCAAAAATGAAAATTGTTCAGGAAAAAGCACTATTTAGAGCAAAAACAAGAACACCAATCCAACAAATTATTGGATATGGGTATTTTATGGGAGAAAAGTTTAAAGTTAGCAAAAATACCCTAATTCCTAGAGATGAAACAGAAATTTTGGTTAGAAAATCGAATGATGTTATTAATAAAAATAATTTTAAGAAGATTTTAGATATTGGAACAGGAACA
>JBJFBU010000083.1:0-12066 GCA_051888595.1 Candidatus Gastranaerophilaceae bacterium
TAGTAATATTAAAATTTTTTTCATGTACCTAAAATCCTAACTATATATTTTACCACTTTTTTTCAATAATGAAAAAAAGTTGACCTTTCTTAAAAAAACAGTTATTATGTAAAAAAAGGAAACCAAACAAATATGCAACAAAGACGCTGGTATGACGAACATAAAGAAGCAAAAGCAGCATTTGAATTGTTAAAAAATCTTGATGACAATACGCAAAAACAATTAGCAAATGATTTGATTGAAGTCATTGAGCAAATAAAAGACTTGCATAAAGAAGGCGATATTCCAGAATTAAGTTTAGGTTTACCCCGAGTGTTGGGTTTGTATCAAGAAACAATAAACCAAAGACGTTGGTATGATAATAATGACAGTCTGAAGTATGCAATAAAGCTTATGTCAACACTTCCAACTCAAGATTTTATAAATATAATGGAAGGTTTGTCTGTATCTTTAACTTCTGATTAAAATCTGAAAATAAATTTCTAAGCAAAAAGGTTGATTTTACTAAAGTTCAACCTTTTTTTGTCGTTTTAAAAAACTACTGGAGGAATAAATAAATGGCAAAAATTATCGAAACAGAAGGAAGCAAAAGAAGAATGATTAGAATGTCTACAGATGACATTTTGAGCATTGTAAGGGAATATCAAACACATGTCAAACATAGAAGCAACTATGAGGATATTCGAAATCAATTGGACGATTGTATTTTTTACATACCCGAAGATATTTAATTTACATCATTTGGTGCATTTTTTACAAAAAATATTGATTTCCCTAAAAATATCATTATAATCGACAATATCATAGTAATATAAATTGGAGAAAAAATATATGGGTATGGCCGCATCGCAGGCAAGATATTTAGGTCTTACTGCAAGAAAAACTAACACAGAATACGAAGGACAACAAATTAACCAAGCTCGTACAGCTCTTGCAAATCAATCTGCTAATTTATGGAACAGAATGTTGGCATTGTCAGTTCCAACTGCACCAAAAACAACAGATTTTACAGAATTACAATATTCCTTCTCTGATGGATATAATGACTACGAAATCGACAAATACGAAAATGTTGACTACACTGATGATGATGGTGAAAAATATAACTACCAAGTTACATATCACTACACACAAGAAGTGTTTAAAGCAATTCAACAAAGAAACACAAACCCACAAGTACAAAAAATCACAACAAGAAACACTACAACAGCAACTGAAAATGATGCAACTGTAGTTAAAAATACAAATGGCTATAATGTTACCGATACAGCAGGTACATCAGCTCAATTCAAGAAATGTACAGCTGAAGATTTAGAAAACTTAAAAGCTCTTGAAAGCCAAGGGCTAATTACAATCGATAATATTGATGACTTCTACAAAACTACAGAAAACGAAGGTACAGCCAACGAATTAAACATTTACGCAAAAAAAGAAGATTTAGAAAACATTGCAAATTCAGCGACACAACAAGGTGATTTAACAGGTTATGGCGTTTCTATCAATGGATACACCTACAAACTTGGTAATTCTGATGCTGAAAAAATTGATTTGACAGATAAAGAAACTAAAGCATCTTATGACCAAATAATTCACGATTTCCCAGAATTAGCTAATGTACCAGTAGACGAAATTTGGACATACCAAAAAGATGGTAAAACTTGTTATGCAAAAGAAAGTGACCTTGAAGCTTGCATTGCAAGCGGTAGTGCAAACCAACCACAAGTAAATGACCAATATCAAATATCTTCACCTATTGATTATCAATCTGCTTTAAATCAATACTATACAACTCACGTCAACGAAAAAATTACAGAAAAAAAATACGCAAGACTTGATGATGCTTCAGGTACAGGAAGATATAGCTCAATAAAATTGAAAGATTCAAGTTATACTTTTAACCTAAAATCAGAAGAAAAAACTGACCAAACTGCATATAATGATGCAATGAATCAATATACCTACGACATCACTGCCTATGAGAAAGAGCTTGCTGATATCAACGCAAAAACTTCTGCAATTCAAGTACAAGATAGAACACTTGAATTGAGATTAAAACAGCTTGATACAGAACAAAAAGCTTTATCAACAGAAATGGATGCTGTAAAAAGTGTTATCCAAAAGAATGTCGAAACAACATTCAAAACTTTCAGCTAAAAATAAAACTACTATACATAACCTCAACAACAAAAACCGAATTTATAAAAATTCGGTTTTTTATTCTCAAAAATTAGTCAGTTAGGGTTAGAAATATAAAATTTTTAGTGTATGCTAAATAGAAATAAGGAGAAAATCTATGAAAAAAAATATTATTATAGTAAGTTTAATTTTTATTTTACCTGTGATAGCTTATTTTATACTATCTGACACCCAAGCTATTTCCGCAACTAAACATAAAGACGGTTCACCTCAAATTGTAAAATTTTCATCAAAATTATGTTTTGACTGTAAAAAATTAAAAAAAGTTTTTGATGAAATAGTACCAAATTATGACAATGAAATCACAGTCATAGAATATGATGTTCAAAGCAACGACACAAAAACTAAAAAAGCTATTGATGATTACAACATAACACTTGTACCAACAGTAATTTTTATAAATAGAGCAGGTCAAGAAGTTAAACGCACAGAAGGTTTCGTTGAAAAAGAAATGCTAGAAAAACACATTAATGAGATATTAAAATAAAATGATAGATTTAACAACAAGTTTTTTACAAAACACACACAGTGGTACATTTGAAATAACAATGCTACTTGCATCATTTTTAGGAGGTGTAATAGCATCAATAAGTCCTTGTTCACTGGCAATGTTACCTATAATCATTGGCTACATTGGCGGATATTCAAAAGATAGACCCCTAATAACATTATTAAAAATGATGATGTTTATATTAGGAACGTCTGTTGTCTTTACGGTCATAGGTATAATTTGTGCAATATCAGGAAAAGTTTTCATCTCTTTTTTTGGAAGCTATTTTGGACTAATAATCGCATCATTTTTAATTATTATGGGGTTAAAATTACTTGAAATATTGGATTTTGACTTACCAGTACTCGTAAAAGTAATGCCTAAAAATGAAGGTAAATTATCTTTTATTTATCCATTTCTAATTGGAATGTTTTTCGCACTTGCAGGAACACCTTGCTCAACACCAATTTTAGCAGGAATAATGGCATTTGCATCTGTAATAGAAAACATTTTGCTTGCAATTTTAATGTTATTCCTTTTCGCACTTGGACAAGGCTTAATTCTAATTATTGCAGGAGTTTTCACTTCAAGTATAAAAAATATGCGTTCTTTTTCAAATATAACAACGTTATTGATGAAATTTAGCGGAGTTTTGCTAATTATATCAGGCTTGTATATTTTTTATAAGATTTTCTCTCCACTATTGTAAAATGAGCCATCCGTTGTACAATATAAGATAAAGGAGTCTTATTATGAAAACAATAGAAGGACGATTAACAACAAATGGAGAAAAATTTTGCATAGTTATTGCAAGATTTAACGAATTTATTGGTTCAAAATTATTATCAGGAGCTGTAGACGAACTTGTTCGTCATGGTGTTGATGAAGATAACATTGATGTAATTTGGGTACCTGGAGCATTTGAAATACCTATTGTCGCCCAAAAAGTTGCTAAATCAGGTAAATATAATGCTGTTATCACTTTAGGTGCAGTAATAAAAGGTTCTACATCTCATTACGATTATGTATGTGCAGAAGTTTCAAAAGGTGTAGCATCTGTAAGCCTTGAAACAGGTGTACCGGTAATTTTTGGCGTATTAACAACAGAAAATATTGAGCAAGCGATTGAAAGAGCTGGAACAAAAGCTGGAAACAAAGGTTCTGATGCAGCAAAATCAGCAATTGAAATGGCAAACCTTGTAAAACTTATATAGTAGGAAAATATGAGCGAAATAATAACAGAATTTAGAAACGAAAATACAAAAGATATTGATTTATTAGATAGCTTAAGTATTGCAAAAAAGATTAACAATGAAGATAAAATAGTTGCATTGGCTGTAGAAAGTGAAATTGAGCACATTGCAGAAGCTATTGATATGATAGCAAAACAATTCTTAAAAGGAGGTCACTTAATTTATTTTGGAGCTGGAACGTCAGGAAGATTAGGAATCTTAGATGCTTCAGAGTGTACACCGACATTCAGTGTTCCACACGAAATGGTTCAAGGTATTATGGCTGGTGGTGATAATGCTTTTAAACGTCCAGTTGAAGGGGCAGAAGACGATTTTAACGCTGGAAAAAATGATGCAAAAATTTTAACTGAAAACGATGTTGCTGTTGTAATTTCAGCAAGTGGAAATCCAAAATATTTACTTGGAGTTTTGGAACAAGCCAATGAAGCAAATGCCAAAACCATTGCAATAACTTGCAATTCACAAGCCAGAATAATTGAAGATGCAACAATTGCAATATGTGTAGAAGTTGGTCCAGAAGTTATCGCAGGTTCAAGCCGAATGAAGGCTGGAACAGCTCAAAAAATGGTTTTGAACATGCTAACAACAGGTTCAATGATAAAAATTGGTAAGACTTATGAAAATTTAATGATAGATCTTAATCCAACAAACGAAAAACTAAAAGATAGAGCAATAAGAATTGTTGCTCAAATTGCAAATACAACACATGCAAACGCATTTACAACATTAGAAAAATGCAATTGGGAAATAAAAACAGCAATTGTGTCTATTTTATTAAATGTTGATTTTGATTCAGCTCGAAACAAATTAAAAATGCATAATGGTGTACTTAGAAAAGTACTTACAAAAGAGGTAACAAAATAATGAAATTAACAATATTAGGTGCAGGATGCTGGGGTGCAACACTTGCTTGGCTTTTGACAGACAACTTTGATGAAGTTTGTTTATGGTCAAGAGAACAGGATCTTTCAGACGATATGAGAAACAACAAACACTGCTCAAAACCGTTAGAAATTCAGCTTCAGGATAAAGTTCAAGTTACATCTGATATGGCAGAAGCAATAAAAGATGCAGAAATAATTCTTTCTGTAGTTGCAACATCTGGCACTCGTGAAGTTTGCGAAAATTTGAAAAAATCTGGTATAAAATCAGAACAAATTTTAGTAAATGCATCAAAAGGTATTGAATTACCGTCATTAATGACAATGTCTGATGTTATAAAAGATGTTTTACCAGAACAAAAACTTGTAATTTTATCTGGACCAACATTAGCAAAAGAAGTTTTAATGGGTTTACCAACAGCAGCTTGTGTAGCTTCAGAGGATATGGAAGTTGCAACTTTTGTACAAAAGCACTTAAATGTACCAAATAGATTTAGACTATATACAAACAGCGATGTAATTGGTGTTGAATATGGCGGAAGTTTAAAAAACGTAATCGCAATTGCGGCAGGCTTTGCATCACAAATGAAACTTGGTGATAATAGCATGGGTGCACTATTAACAAGAGGCATGGCAGAAATAGTAAGGGTTAGTGTAAGATTAGGAGCTAATCCGTCAACACTTTACGGATTGTCAGGAATGGGCGATTTGATTGCAACTTGTTCAAGTCCATTATCTAGAAATCATACGGTTGGTGCAATGTTAGCTCAAGGGAAAAAAATTGACGATATTTTGAATGAACTTGGTTCTGTTGCAGAAGGTGTAAAAACATCAAAAGCTTTATGCGAAATAGCAAAGAAAATGAACATTGAAGTTCCATTGTCGGAAGCGATTTTCGAAGCGTTGTATACTGATATAACACCAAAAGAAATTCTACAAAAATTAATGAATAGAAAGTTAAAAGAAGAAGAAAAATACTAATGACTATAAAATTTGCAGTAAGATATTTAAAAAACATGTTTTATCCACTTTCTGTACCAGAAAACATTGAAATTCATTGCGGAGATATGGTTCTAGTAAGAACGGAAAAAGGCGAAGAAGCTCTTAAAGCTATCTGTGTAAATCCTCAAATTTCAAAAATTTGGGAAGAAAGTAAACAAAAGCCAGATGAATTTCCAGTTATAAGAGTACTTGGCGAAAGAGATAAACAAACTTTAGAACAAATAAAAAAAGAAGAAGTTGAAGCTTTTTTCAAATGCAAAGCATTAGTTGAAAAACACGAACTTGTAATGAATTTGGTTCAAACAAGAATAACATTTGACAAAAAGAAAATAACTTTTTACTACACAGCCCCTGAAAGAGTTGATTTTAGGGAATTATTAAAAGACTTAACACAAACCTTCAAAAGAGTAAGAATTGATTTAAGACACATTGGCGTAAGAGATGAAACTTCAATAATGGAAGGTTGTGGAATTTGCGGAAAAGAATTTTGCTGTTGCTCATTTATGAAAAAATTTGGTTCAATAAATGTAAAACTTGCAAAAGATCAAGGAATGCCAATTACCCCTGGAAAAATTTCTGGAACATGTGGACGTCTTTTATGTTGCTTAAATTATGAATATTCAAACTACATTGAAGCTGCAAAAGGTATGCCACCTATTGGCTCGCCTGTAATGACACCGGACGGATTAGGTAAAGTTTGTGCATTACACTTTTTGAATAACGCTATCCAAGTAAAACTTGAAGACGGTAAAATAAAAGATTATCCTAAAGGCGAAATAGAAGTTGTTGAAGCTGACGTAGACATTGAAATTGATGCTCCAAGAACGCTTACTTATGATGATGATACAAAAGATATAGATTTAAAATCGCTGGAAGATGACAAAAACAGCTCAACTGGAAACATTTAATAAACAACCAATTATATAAATAAAGCGGAAATTCATAAATGAATTTCCGCTTTATTTATACTTTTAGCTAATAACCAAAAGAGTACAACCTAAAGGACTTATACTAAAGTAGCTGTCCTTATAGCTATGGACTAATGGATGTGTACTTTTGCACATATCCTAAAGTATATGGAGCTTATGCCTGTAACTTTTTGACCACATCTTTTTGCCAGTGCCCTTTAAGGTGCTTAGTCAGCTTTTCTTAATTCAACTTCGATTAATTTAACAAATTCATTGACAAGAGTTGAATTCCATTTTTTGTTAGCATCAGCTTTTATAACATCAAGAGCTTCATAAGGTGACATTGCTTTTCTATAAATTCTTGGTTCAGTCAGTGCAAAATATGCATCAATAATTAAAATAATTTGAGATGAAAGCGGAATATCATTACCAGCCAATTTGTTTGGATAGCCAGAGCCATCCCAATTTTCATGGTGTTTTTCAATAATAGGAATAATATCTTTAACATTTTTAATTGGTTCTAGAATTTCATGAGCCGCTATTTTTGGATGATTTTCAATGTAAGCACGTTCTTCTGGAGTAAGAGGACCGTCTTTTTGAAGAATTTCTTGAGGTAACATTAAATTACCAATATCATATAACAGCATAGCGACACGCAATTTGTCAGCATCATCTTTTTCCAATTCAAAGCGTCTTGCAAGAGTAGTTGCCATAACAACTTTTGATTTTGAAGAACCAAGAGTATGTTGTGGATTATAAGTTGAAGCAAGTGTATCTGCAACAGAATATAAAGTATCTTTTGGATTTGAAATTTGTTCAATTGCAAGTTGTAGTTTTTTAATCAAATCATGTTTCATCGTTTCAGAAACATTCACTCTGTCAGTCGAAAGGATATCATTAAAAGCATTAAGAGCAACTTCTTGCCAAGAAATTTCAGAGATTGGAGTTGCAAGCGTAACTTGGTTTCTACCATTACGTTTTGAGTGATACATTGCCTGATCGGTAAGTTCTAATAATTCTTCAACATTGTTAGCATGTTCCAAGAATGTTGCGACACCCAAACTTGCAGTAATTATTCCAACAGTTTCAATTGGAGTAGCTTCAATAGCCTTTCTAATTCTTTCTGCAGCAATCATTGCACCTTTAGAATCAATACCTGGAAGTAATACATTAAATTCTTCACCACCAATTCTTGCAGGAACGTCAATTGAGCGAGCATTTTGTTTCAAGACACTTGATATTTGTTTAATCGCTAAATCGCCATAAACATGACCGTATTTATCATTAATTTGTTTTAAGTGGTCTAAGTCAATACCAATAACAGAGAACGGTTGTTTTTGCCTATTTGCACGAGTAAACTCTTTATTGATTGCCTCTTCAAAATAACGTCTGTTATACAATGTTGTCAATGCATCTGTAACAGCTTGTTCTCTGACCATTTGGAACAAATCTGCAATTGTAATTGCAAGTTCAATTTGTTGAGCAAAAAGTTTCAAGAAATCAATTTCCGCATCTGTCGCACAAATTCTTGATGATAAAACTAACAACACACCAAATTGATTAATTTTTGACAGTGGAACAAGCATAAATGAACGGCAATGAGTTTCACTTAATAAATCCTCAACTTGTTCTTCTGAAAGATTTGGAGCTAAAGAAATCAAACCTTCACGCAAATCTGTACTTTGTAAAATTTCTTTACTTCTTAAAACTGCTTTTATAATATTATCATGTTCAAAATTTAATCTTTGAGTATTCAAAGGTGTTTTCAAAACTTGATTAATATTATCGATAAAATTATCGTTTGAGCTTGCCATTACGGCATAATATTCACCATTTTCATCATTTCTACGTTGTAAAATACAAGAGTGCAAATATCCTAACTCACCTTGAAGGTTATTAACTGTTGTATCTAAGATACTAGACAATGGTTTTGAAGAATTCATCATTTCCCAAATATGTTGCAATGTCAACATACGACGGTTTGCTTCATTCAATTCGTTTGTACGTTCTTCAATTTCTTGTTCTAGTTGAGCATTTCTTTCATATATTTCTAAAAAATCTTTTTTACCACTGTACAAATGGTTTTCAACTGCACTTACTTGTTGTGTAAATTCTTTTAATTTATCAAATATGCCCATATTTTGCCCTCAGTTTTGCTATCTCTTATTATACTACATATGTCTAAATCAGTAAATTATTTTTTATAATTTTTTAAATTTTTATGACTTTTTTAAAAATATAATTAAAGATTTATTGTCATATAAAAGTATGAAATTTTAACAAGAGTATTATAAAAACCTAATAAATATTGTATTATTGGAAAAGGAGCGAGGATAGTAAATTGTTCGATTCAATGCGAGTTACAAATCAAATTGTCCCAAAAAGACAACTTGTAAAAAGGAAAGAAGATGAAGAGTCTAAAAAACAGACCACTGAGGCTGAAAAAGAATCTTCTAATGGTTCTAACCTTGCTCAAAGTCGTGGTTTGCAATATGTTTCAGACCTACAAAACGGTAAAAAACCGGCAAAAGCCCCACAACAATTTAATAATAATTACGCATATAATAATCAAGTTCAAAATGTTCGTATAGCAAGAAATACAAACGTTACAACTCCTATACAACAAAATAGAGTTCAACAACAAAACTACCAAGTTCAAAATAGGTCAGTAACAACAAAACAGCCTGTTCAAACTCAACAAACAGAAGCTACATCTTCATATTTGGCTACTCACAGTCCAAAGATTAACATTGCACAGGTTATTGGAGATTTCAAAAATACCGCTCATGCAATTGGTACTCCGGAAGAAATTTTTGATGAAGTGCGAATGTATCTTGAGTTAGTAGAAAAACAAACAAAAAAAGATAACGCTAACGTAAAAATGATTCAATCTAATTTACGAAATGCGGCATCTCTTTTAGACAACTATATTTCAGATACATTAAATAAAACCTCTAAAGTTGTAGAAAATTGGGTTGAAGCAATATTTTTACAACAAGTTGATTATAAATATAATGAAAAAGATGTTAATGAAGCATTTTTAGTTAAAATGCCTGAAGATAAAAAAGCTCCAGAGCAAACTGAAAATGTAGATACTAACACCGCTCAAACGCCACAAAAACCATCTATGGATAGTGAATTAAAAATGCTATTCTTGGATGGAAAAAGTGCAGCAAAGAAAAATGATACCGAAACTGCACTATCAACTTTTGAAAAAGCAATTAATCGCTCAATTGAAATTGGTGATACAAATACTCAAGCAAAACTTTGCTTTGAAGTAGGTAAAGTCTTTGACAAAGAAAATAACTTACCAAAAGCCCTAGAAAATTACAATAAAGCTATTGATATTACAAACGATAACAACATAAAAGTTCAAGCCCATTATTCTATGGCACAAATTTATGACGATGTAAACCAATTCAAACCAGCAATAGAACACTACATGGCTGCAATATCTTTTGCTGGCGAAACAGAAAATTTCAAAGCACAAACAAAATCATTAACAAAAATCGGAAATATTTATACTGATAAATACGACAAAACAGCTTTTAACGTTTATGACGATGCAAAAACAGTTGCTGAAGAATCAAAAGATTCAATGATAAAAGGCTACGTTTCTAGCACAATTGCAAATGCATATAACAAATTTAATAAACCAACAAAAGCACTTCGTTACTATTCAGATGCTGTTAAAAATTACGCATCAGCTGGTGCTAATGAAAAGGTTGCAATAAACTACAAACACGCTGGTGAATTATTACAAGATTATCAAAAAGGAGAAAAAGGAAAAGTACTTATTAGAAAAGCCATTGCTTTTGCAAAAAAAGCTGAAAACCAAACCCTTATTGATGAATTAGAAGCTCAATTGGTAATGTAATCTACCAAGAAAATCATTTTAACAACACAAAAACAAACTCACCAAATTGTGAGTTTGTTTTTATAACGTTTTAAAATCTTTTTAAAGATTAGCCACGGATTTTTAATTTTTTAATTAAAGCTCTGTAACCATCTAAGTTGATATCTTTTAAGTAAGCAAGAAGTCTTTTTCTTTTACCTACCATCATTAACAAACCACGTTTTGTAGAAAAATCTTTTTTGTTAGATTTCATGTGTTCTGTTAATTCAGATATTTTTTGGCTAAGCATAGCAATTTGAACTTCTGCAGAACCTGTATCTTTTTCGTTAGCACCGAATTTTTTAACAATTTCTTGTTTGTTTTTTAAGTTAATTGACATATTTTCGACTTTCCTTTATTTCTAAAATATCTTTCTAAAGACAATAATAATATGTCAAGAAAAAAAATCAACAAGTAATTTTACGGTTGTAACGAAATTTGAAGATTAAACTAAATCTAAAATATTAATACGACTAGCTTTTACATAGTTATCAGAGTGAAATTGAAGTAAAGATAATCTTAAATCTTTTTCAGAACGTTCAGATGTGAATATTTTTTTAGCTTCTGCGTATTTAGATTTTTGTTCTGCATATTTTACATTATTTTTATCAACTCTGTTTAATTCTCTTTGTTCCATTAAAAATACAGATTTAGCTTCTGCATATTTTTTTTCTTGAGAACGATAAGCGGCTCTATATTGTTCCATTTCCGCAAAAAGGCTTGCACGTCTGTCCTCTTGGTCTTGTTTCATTTTTGCAATTTTTTCTTCACTTGGATTTTCAGCTTTTGCAAATGGATTTGATACAAGTCTTAAATCAACTGTCATGCTTTTTGTCCTTTATTAATACGTCCTCGTATATATATTAAGTATTTCTTGATTAAAAAATTGCCTTTTTAGTATTCATGCCACATTCAGGACTTTTTCTAATTTATATGTTCGTATTTATTTTTGTTTTTTATAAAGTTTGTCTTTAATTTAAAAATTTTATCAAAATTTGTGATTTAAAATTTAATAAAAAATTTTAAGAATTTTTAATTTTTACGCTAATCTAATCCTTTCGAATTAGATTAAAAAAAAAGTAGTTTGTATTCTGTACTTTTTATCTAGTACATTTTTCGTGGTACAATTTTCATATGATTGATAGATACTGTTTAGACAAAATGAAACAAATTTGGAATTTACAAGCCAAATTTGGATATTACTTAAAGGTAGAAATAGCTGTATGCGAAGCATACTCAGAATTAGGCGAAATCCCTACTGAGAATTTGGAACAAATAAAAAAAGGTGCAACGTTTGATTTAAAACGTATTGATGAAATCGAAAACGAAGTCCACCACGACGTTATAGCTTTTTTAACTAACGTAAATGAAGGCTTGGGAGAGAATGCAAAATACATGCACAAGGGTTTAACAAGCTCAGATATAATAGACACAGCATTTT
>JBJFBU010000084.1:0-12063 GCA_051888595.1 Candidatus Gastranaerophilaceae bacterium
TGCTGAAAATTTCTTCATACATTTCTCCTTTATTATGATTGTTTCATTTTTTCAATAGTGTTTGTTGTTGATTTACCTTGTACAAATTCTATAAATTTGACATCTATATTGTTTTTAATTATTACATTTTTTTCTTCCGGTGGAAGCGTATCTAATGAATAATCAGCTCCTTTTGTGTGAAAATTAGGCTTTATTTTATCTAATAAATCACAAGGCGACTTCTCATCAAATATTACCACATAATCAACGCAAGATAAAGCACATAATATTTCAGCACGGTCTAATTCTGTATTAATAGGACGATTTTCACCTTTATTTTTCTTAACAGAAATATCAGAATTTAACATTACTACAGAAAAATCTGCGTATTCTTTTGTTTTTTGTAGATATCTAACATGTCCAACATGCAAAATATCATAGCATCCATTTGTTGTAACTACTGTTTTATTATCTCTTTGTAATTCCCTAACTATTTTTATAATTTCTTCTTGTGATACAAGTTTTCCCATTATTAAAATAACCCCATTTCAATTACACGTTTACAAATTCTAACTGTATTTAATGCAGCACCAATTCTAAGATTATCGCCAACACACCAGAAAGAAATTCCATTTTCAAATGCAATATTTTTTCTAATTCTACCAATATAAACAGGATCCTTACCTTCTGCTTGAATTGCAGTAGGGAAAGTTTTGTTACTTATATCATCAACAACTTCAATTCCATAAGCGTTTTCTAATGCTTTTCTAGCATCTTCTGCTGTAATTGGTTTTTCAAATTCAATATCAATAGCTTCAGAGTGACCAACGAAAACAGGAACTCTGACTGCAGTACAAGAAATTGGTAAATCTTTTGAAAAATGCATTATTTTTCTTGTTTCGTTTGTAACTTTCATTTCTTCTTTTGTATAGCCGTTTTCACAGAAATCATCAATTTGAGGAACACAGTTGAATGCAATTTCTTGAGTAAATTTTACAGGAGTAAAATCTTTTTTATCAAGGCGTGCTTTTGTATTTTCTTTTAATTCATTAATTGCTGCAAGTCCCGCACCACTTACAGATTGGTATGTTGAAACAATCATTCTTTTTATTGTAGCTAGCTCATGTAAAGGTTTTAGTGCCAAAATTAGTTGAGAAGTTGAACAATTTGGATTTGCAACAATTCCTGCGTGTTCTTTTAAGTCGTCATCATTTACTCCAGCAATAACAAGAGGTACTTTTTCTTCCATTCGGAATGCACTTGAATTATCGATAAGAAGCCCACCTCGTTTTACTATTTCAGGTGCAAACTTTTTACTTGTTGATGCACCAGCAGATGCTAAAACAATATCAACATTATCAAAAGATTGTGGTGTTGCTTCTTCTACAATATATTCAATGCCATCAAAATTTAATCTTGAACCTGCACTTTTAACACTTGAAAGTAATTTTATATTTTCATACGGAACATTTAATTCTTCCATGATTTCTAAAATATGTCTACCAACAACACCTGTTGCACCTAAAACTGCTATATTTGGTTTTCTCATTATTCTTTCCTTTATAAAATATTATCTAATCCGTATGTAAAGTTTTTATGCTTAAATGCATATTTTATCGCCATCATAACCCCAGGCATGTAGCAAGTTCTGTTTGTTGAGTCATGTCTAATAGAAAGAATTTGTCCATCAGAGCCAAATAAAACCTCTTGTGATGCCATATAGCCAGGCATTCTTACAGAGTGAATATGAATATTATCATAAGAATTTGCACCTCTAGCACCTTCAATAGTTTCTGTTTCTTCACAATTGCCGTTAGTAAAAGATTTGTTTGTTTCAGCCATAAGGTGAGCTGTTTTTACTGCTGTTCCTGAAGGTGCATCCTTTTTTTGATTATGATGTAGTTCAATTATTTCTGCGTTATCAAAATATTTTGCCGCCATTTGTGCAAATTTCATCATTAAAACGGCACCTGTTGAAAAATTTGGAGCAATAAAACAAGCTGTTTTATTCTTTTTAGATAATTCTTGTAATTCTTTTATTTGTTCATCTTTTAATCCTGTTGTGCCAACAACAATATTAATCCCATTATTTAGGCAATATAATGCGTTTTTATAAATTGAATTTGGTTGTGTAAAATCAACTAAAATATCAATTTCTATATTTTTATGTGCTTGTTCAATTGTTTCAAACTCACCATTAAGTATATCAATTTTTGCAACAATTTCTGTTTCAGTATCATTAGAAACAGCATTTACAACTTCTTTACCCATTTTTCCGTTTGCACCGCAAACTGCTACTTTTATCATAAAAATACCTCTTATTACTTAATATTAACTAAAATATTTTAAATTTTCAAATATATGTTAAAATTTTAATATGGAAGAAAAATTTATTACGCATATAGGAACAGATGAATCTGGAAAAGGTGACTTCTTTGGTCCGCTTGTTATCGCAGGTGTAATGGTAGATGAAAATACCGCAAAATTGTTTACTGAATTGAAAATTAGAGATTCAAAAACAATCACAGACAAAAGAATTCTTGAAATGTCAGAACAAATAAAAAAACACGCAAAATTTTCAGTTATTGCAATTGGGAATGCTAGATATAATGAATTGTATAAAAACTTTGGTAATTTGAATAAATTACTAGCATGGGGACATGCAAAAGTTATTGAAAATATATTAGAAAAAAATATGTGTGAGTATGCACTTTCGGATAAATTTGGAGATGAAAGTTTGATAAAGAATGCACTTCAAAAAAGGGGGCAATCAATACGTTTAGAACAAATGGTTAGAGCAGAAAGTGATATAGCAGTTGCATCTGCAAGTGTATTGGCAAGAGCAACATTTGTTCAAAAAATGAAACAAATGGAGTTGGCATTTGGTTGTGATTTTCCAAAAGGCTGTAATTCAATTGTAAAAGAATCTGCTTCAAATTTTATAAAAAAATATGGTAAGGATCGTTTGCTTGAAGTATGTAAAGCTCACTTTAAAACATATAAGGAAGTTTTGTAATGTTTTAGAATGTTTTTTCTTCAAAATTTTAGTAACAATTTTGATAACTCTGCTTTGAGAAAGTTCTGTATACTCTAAATTTGTATAAGCGATTAAGAAAATTAACAATTATTAAATTGAAATCTGGATATTAAACATTAATCCCCAGTCTGTTCTCCTTCCAGTTCTTATTATCTTTTCAATAAGTTATGCGTTTATGTATTAGTCTTTTTATGCCTACACCAAATTGTGCCCATGCATTTAGTGTTAATTCCTCAGTTTTTGTTGAATCTACTTTTGTTTTTGCATTAGTCTTAATAGGCATAGCACATCCTGCAAAAACATACGGCTCAAATATTCATTACTCTGTTATGCTAAAAATTAAGTCTAAATACTAATTTCAGCGACAATTAGACACATCTAAAAATGCAAGAAATTTCAAATTAGGCTTTTGGTATTCATTTTTTTTAATGGCTAAAATGTAAACGTATTTAACGATAGAGGTAAATTTAATTAAAAAAATAAAAAAGATTGTGGACTTTTGAGCACAAGAAAAGTCCATTTTGGTGTAGTTTGAAATTCAAATCTCATTTCGAAAAAAATAGCCTCTATTAGCCTATAATTGGGATAGTTTATATAAACATGCAAATCCAAAATGGACTAATAAACCCCAATATCTATCTCACACTTGCACTTTATTTACACTAATAAACCCCACCCATATACAAAAGACAAGGCTGAAAGCCTTGTCTTAGAATTGCTCCAGGCCAGACTTGAACTGGCACTGAGTTATTCGCCCAATCGGATTTTAAGTCCGACGCGTCTACCGATTCCGCCACTGGAGCTTATAATATTTACTTGTCATGCTCTAGCGGAATCAGTAGATACATCTACCTTACCTCTCCTCAAACGATTATCAACCGTTCTTTATTGGCAGAGTGCCACTGGAGCTGTAGTTATATCGGTAATCAAGATTACCTAAACCTACACTCCTAATCTATCAGAAAAATTTTTGATTGTCAATATAAAATTCTTTTTTATTTTGTTAAGTTTGTTAATATTTTTCGTTTTTATGAAATTTTATTTGTTTAAATTTTTTATATTACTTATATGTTATGTAAAAATTAGGTAGATTATTAATTAGTTATGTTAAAAAATTCGCTACAAAACGTAAATAAAACGGATAGTACTATTACATTCTTTATTACGATTGTTTTTGTTTTCGTAATATTAGGTATGTTTACGCTTACTCATATTATGATTTCGAATATCAAACTATCTGAGAAAATAACAACAGAGGTTGTTCAGCAGTTAGCGTATAATGTGCACAATAAAATTGTGGCAGATATTCAAGTTCTAGAAATGGTGTCAAGTTCTATTTCTGATAATAAATCATTTAATCCAAAAATGTTGTTAACATACTTAAAACCGGATGCAAAACAAATTTCATTCAAATCATTAGCTTATGCTAAAAAAGATGGAAGTGCTTACAGTGTGACAAAAAATGATGCACATGTTTATCAAAAAAATATTAGTAAACTGCCTTGTTTTCAGAAAGCAAAGTTAGGAGAAACATGTTTTTCAAGAGTTAAAGAGTCAAATGAAGTTATTGGATTCTATCGTAATACTTATGCAGTACCTGTTTATTCAAAGAATAAACAAGTGAATGCTGTTTTGCTTGCAATTGCAAGAGCAGATATTTTTAAAAATATATTGGATGTTAATAATTTTGGAGATACCGCATTTAGCCACATTGTTGATTCAAATGGTGATTATATTTTAAGAGCAGATAATGAAAATATTGACGTTTATCAAAACTTTTTTGATCAACCAGCAAGCTATATACTAAAAAGTAAAAAAACATTAAAATCTGATATTAAGGATTTAAAAACAGGTGTATTTTGGTCGTATATGAATGGGCAAATTTGGATTTCTGCATATACACCTATTAATTTTTCTGATTGGATGGCAATTCTTTGTGTTCCTGCAAAAGTAATGGCATTGAATGCTTTAGAAGTTGCATTATTTACTATTGGAATTATGCTAGCAATAAATTGTTTGCTATTTTTAATTCTAAAACGAATTGAAAGTATTCAAAGAAAATCTTATAACGAAATGATGAAATTAGCTTTTGTCGATGATGTTACGGGTGGTCCAAATAAAGCAAGGTTTATATTAGAAGCACAAAAAGTAATGAAGAATATTTCTTCTACAGAAAAGTATGCTTTAATCCTTATGGATATTGCTAAATTTAAGGTCATAAATGAGCTTTATGGGTTTGAGATGGCAAATGTTATATTGAAAGATGTTTATAATATAATTTCGAGAAATTTGCCAAAAGGAACATTGTTGGGACGTTCTTATGCTGCTACTTATTTATTCATAATGAAATATGATAATGAAAAAGATATAAATAGCGTAATTGATAAAATTCATTGTGAAATTGAGGATTACAATGAAGAAACAATGAGTGTTGTAAAATCTGCAACAAATAAAGCAGTGGCTAGATTAGTACCGTTGTTCGGTGTTTATTTAATAAATGATGCGACTGTTCCAATATACATAATGTGTGATAGAGTTGGTTTAGCTAAAAGAACAATAGTTGATGACGTAAATCGATATGTTTCATATTATGACGACAATTTAAGGAAAAAATTACTTAATGAAAAGAATATTGAAGATGAAATGCATAGAGCTTTAATCTCAGGTCAATTTGTTATGTATTTGCAACCAAAATATGATATGAAGAATTTGGTTGTATGCGGGTCTGAAGCTCTCGTAAGGTGGGTTCACCCTACTAAAGGCTTTATTAATCCAGGTGAATTTGTTCCATTATTTGAAAAAAATGGATTTATTTTAAATATTGATAGATTTATGTGGGAACAGGCATGTAAAGCTATAAAATCTTGGATAGAAAGAGGTTTTGATGCAGTGCCAATATCTGTAAATGTTTCAAGATTACACTTGAGCAATGAATTTTTCATAGATGATTTGAAAAATTTAATTCATAAATACCAAATATCTCCATCGTTATTAGAGTTAGAATTAACTGAAACTGCATCGTTTGAAGATTTTGATAAATTTTTAGAAATTGTAAATGCTTTGAAAAAAGAAGGGTTTAGAATTGCTATGGATGATTTTGGTTCAGGATATTCATCATTGAATATGTTAAGACAAATTCCTTGCGATATTTTAAAACTGGATAAGGGTTTTATTAATGATTCAACTACTGATGAGCGAGGCAAAATTGTTGTAAAACATATTTTATCAATGGCAAAAAATTTATCTTTGAAAACAGTATCAGAGGGTATTGAAACTGTTGCTCAAGCTCAATTTTTAACAGATGCAGGTTGCGATATAGCACAAGGCTTTTTGTATGCAAAACCTATGACAATAGAGGAATTTGAACAAGTTGCATTTGTTAAAAATTCAATAGAGATTGAAGGCTTAAAAATTGGTGCATAAAAATGAGGTAATCTTTTTTAAGGTTACCTCATTTTTACTATTCCTTATTAGTGGCAATTAAGAAAAATATCTTTTTAAAAGACCGTCAAAACCTTTTCCATGACGAGCTTCATCTTTAGCCATTTCGTGTACTGTATCGTGAACTGCATCTAAGCCTAATTCTTTTGCTTTTTTAGCCAATTGAAATTTACCATCACATGCACAGAATTCAGCTTCAGCTCTCATTTCTACGTTTTTCTTTGTAGAATCTGTAAGAACTTCACCTAATAACTCAGCAAATTTTGCAGCATGTTCAGCTTCTTCAAAAGCATATCTCTTGAATGCATCAGCAACTTCAGGGTAACCTTCTCTTTCAGCTTGTCTTGACATTGCTAAATACATACCAACTTCTGCACATTCACCATTAAAGTTAGCTCTTAATCCTTCTAAAATTGCTGAATCAACATCTTTTGCTACGCCAACAACGTGTTCAGTTGCGTATGATTTTTCGCCATCTTTAACCATATTAAATTTTTCTTTTGATGCGTTACAAACAGGACATTTTTCTGGAGCTTCAGAAGATTCAACTGTGTAACCGCAAACAGAGCATACAAATTTCATAATTTAGTTCCTTTCTTTTTATTCTTTTTGATTTTAACAAAGAAAAAGTCTTTTGTAAAGTCTTTTGTGAAGAAATATGAAAAATGTTCTCATTTTGTTTTGCTATTTATAAAAAATCGGATTTTAGAAAGTAAAATCCGATTAAAAAGAGTACGATTGTCTGCGTAAAACATTAATTAGTTAATTTTTAGAGTTTTAGTTTGTTTACATTGCTCTTGTTTTTTTAAAATAATTTGTAAAATACCATCTTTATATTCGCATTTTGAGTTTTCAACATCGATATCTTTTGCTAATTCAAGGGTTTTGTTGAATTTACCATAAGCAAATTGAGAGTAGTGTAAATTTTCATTGTCTTTAACTTCTTCAAATTTGCTTTCAGCACTTATAGTAACAGTGTTTTTATCTAACTCGATGTTTATATCTTCTTTTTTTACACCTGGAAGTTGAACGCTAATTTTGTATTCTTTTTCGTTTTCACGAACTTCACTAAGAGGTTTATATGATTTGCTTCCCATATCATCACCAATCATTACAGCATTTAAAAGGTTTTCAAGGTTGTTACGAACGCTGGAAAAGTAGCAATCTGGTTCTCTTTCGATAACATTAAATCTCATAATTAATACCTCCAATTTTGTTTTTTATTCCTTACAATTATGTTATAACTCTTTTTTTTGAAAAATCTCTAGATTTAACAAAGATTTAATTTTTTGTATAGATTGTTATAAAATTGTTAAGATAATACTAATATGGAGTATTTTAATCAGTTAATGTTAGTTAAGAAATCTTTATATTATTTGTAAATATATTAAATATTGGAATAAAGTAACAGTTTGAAATTGATATAAAATTACGTTATTAACTAAAAATAAATTTTGCAAAAAAAAAGAACCTTCAAATAGGTTCTTTTTTTAATGGAGCGGGAGACGAGGCTCGAACTCGCGACATCCTCCTTGGCAACACAAGGCAACAGCTTGACTAATCTGTATAAAATATTATTATTCTTGTATTTGAAACACCTATGCAAGACTGATACAAAAGTAAAAAAGCTAGTAAAATCTGCTGTTAGTCCATATGGGGTTTGTTTAGGTTATTTGAATTGTAATCAATTTGCCTGTATTACCTAAGTGGTTTGGTTTTTAGCAACTTTATACAAATTGACTGAAATTATCCAAAATATACTTTTCTTATACTTTTTATCCGAAAAAATCCGCTATGGTTTTTCGGACACTTTTGAAATCGGTTTTTGCCATTCTTAATCGCTATGTTTGGCTTTGTGTTTGAGTTTTACCCGCTTCCCCAAGTCTGAGAGTCGGGATTTTAAAAAGTCCGCAATGTCCGGTTATTAGGATGAAAATGTCCGGTATCTTTCCATAAAATTTTATATAATTGCCAAGTTTCCCTATTATATTTGAATTACAGCCGAGTGCAAAAAGCGGACATTTTGTAAAATATGCCCTTTGAAATTTATATAAAACTCGGAAGAACCCCGTAAATTCTGCGTTTTAAAATTTTAATTATTTCGCATAATCCTATGATATTTACCCATAAGTCGGAAGTTGGATTTTGCGTAGGCTGAAGTGAGCGAAAGCGAACGAAACGCCGAAGTAACACGGAGTATAGCGAATGTAATTTTGCAAAGCAAAATAAAATGAGCGACTACGGAGTGTGAAGCAATAATCCAATTCAATTTAGTGGGAAATCGCTTCCCTGACTTTATTTTTCAAATATTTTATTGAAATAAATTCCAAAACTTATGTATGACTTTTCTAAAAGTATGTGTAAAAAATATCGGATTGATTTTTACCCTAAAAGACGGAAACAGAATTGAGAGAAAAACGCAGATTTTTGCAAAATTATGAATTCAAACTGTGTTTAAATCGCGTTTAAAAGATGTTTAAAAGCCGTTTTATAAAATTTTCTGCTTAAATTTCAGACATCATCAGACACAAAACAACACATTTCCCCCTCAAGCACTTCCATTTTGAGAGAAAGCAGTCTAACATACAGTAGCTGTAAATTAAATAAGGATACGGTATGGCAGACATTAATAATAATGATATTTGGATTGATGTTGAGACTTTAGCGAAACTCAAAAACATTACAAGGCGAGCAGTTCGGCTTGCACTAAATCAGAATAAGTATGAGTACAAAGTTGAAAATATTCGTGGCGGGAAAACGTATAAGATTAAGTTATCAACGCTCGAAGAAGAGCTTCAGCTTAAATATTTTCAAGAATATTATGACGATTATAAAAACTGTGATAACGAGGTTATTGAGCTATCAAACTTGAATATCAAACAAGAAAAACTGATCTCTGAAAACCAAAGAAAAATTGCACTTGCAAAATATGATTTAATTTATGCTTGGCTTGATTTTAGGAAAGAATATAAAAGGGACAAGCTCAAAGCCAATGGTAACATCCCCGATAAAGAATTTTTGCAATTATATAATACGGGAATGTTTCAGGAAGAGATTTTTAAAATCTTAGGTAAAGTCTCAATTGGCTCGCTTTATCGCTGGCGGGCGTTATTAGATTACAACAAAGATTGGACAGCACTCGTCGGGCAATATAAATATTCGACCCGTAAGGAATATAGAACAACTTTAAACGAGGAGCAGATTAAAATATTTATACAAATTCTGCTCTCCCCAAGTGCATTTTCAATCGGTAAAGCAATTTCTTTAACAAAGCATATTTTAAAAGAGCGTGGGCAAGAAATTTTACCTAAAGATATTACTTTTCGCAGATACGCGGAATGGTTTCGGGATAACAATTTTGACAAATGGACACTTGCTAGAGACGGCGAAAAAGCATTAAAAGATAAAGTAAGCCCCTTTATAGTCAGAAACGCAGCACTTTTAAAAGCAGGGCAAGTGCTTGTGGCAGACGGCCATACGCTTAGCTTCCAAGTTATAAATCCTTTCACAGGTAAACCCTGCCGAGCGACTTTACTCGGGTTTTTAGATTGGAAATCCGGAGGACTTGTCGGGTACGACATTATGCTCGAAGAATGTACGCAAAATATAGCATCGGCTTTAAGAAATGCCATCTTAAAAATGGATCATATTCCTGAATATGTGTATCAAGATAATGGCAGGGCTTTCAAGAGTAAATTCTTTAACGGAGATAAAAAATTCGAGGAATTAGGGTTTACAGGAGTCTACAACAAACTTGGAATAAAACCGGTCTATGCCACACCATACAACGCTCGAGCCAAAGTCATCGAGCGTTTCTTTTTGGATTTTCAGGAAAGTTTTGAAAAGCTGATTCCAAGCTATATCGGGACAAGCATTGAAAATAAACCGGCATATTTAATGCGAAATGAGAAGTTACATAAAAATATTCACGAAAAATTCGGCTTTATTCCAACCATTGAGCAGGCACTTAAAATGATAGATAAATGGCTTGAATTTAAGCATTCTCAAACCTGTCCGAATGCAAAAGATAAAACAATTCAAGAAGTTTTAAACGAAATTGAAAAGCAAAATATTGATGAAAACTCGCTTGATGATTTGATGATGGCACAAGAGATAAAATCAATCGGCAGGAACGGAATCAGATTTTTGAAAGCGGATTATTTTGATGAGGCACTTTATGGTATCAAAGAGAAAACCGTCATAAAGTACAGTCTGTTTGACCTTTCATATATCAAGGTTTATTCAATGAAGGGTGAATTTATCTGTAAAGCAAAACGTATAACTGAAACTCATCCTCTTGCTTATCAAATGGGCGATATCAAAGATATTGAGGATTACAAGCAGAAAATTGAAAAACAGCAGAAGCTCCGCAGGAAAACGATTAAAGCGGTTCGTGAGCATTTCAATTTAGAGGATATGGATTATCTTGAAAAAGAATTAATGCAAAATATTCGCTTACCTGAGCCCAAGCCGATTAAAGAAATAACGGTTCAACCTGAACAAAAGCCAAAACAGGATTTTGAACCGAAAGTTAAAACTTCAATTGTAGCAAGACCAATATTTAAAAGTGCCTATGAAAGGTATGAATGGCATATGCAAAATGGGTGCATCTGTCCTGAAGATAGAACTTGGCTAACTAATTACATAAAATCAGACGAATACAAAGAAATATACGGAAAGGAGCAGTAATGAAAAAGGTCTTCGTAAAAACAAACAATGTAAAGCGGTTTATCACAATGATGAACAACTTGCAAAACCGGGCGGAAGGAGTTCCAGGGATGGGATTGGTCTATGGTGAACCTGGGTTAGGTAAAACTCAGGCTATAAAATGGTGGGCATTTAAAAACGATGCGATTCTTATCCGCTGTAATCAGATGATGTCCGCAAGATGGCTTTTGAAAGAAATTCTTGATTATATGTCAGAAATCAAGCCTTATTCCATATCAGATTCTTTTAATGAGGTTATACGGAATCTTATTCTGACACCTCGGGTTCTTATAGTTGATGAAGTTGATTATCTGACGATGGATAAAAATAAATCAATAGAAATCTTAAGGGATATTCACGACAAAACTAACGTTTCTGTTGTTTTGGTTGGTATGACAAATGCTCATTCAAGACTCAAAAAGTTCAGCCACCTTTATGACAGATTATCTGAAATTGTTAAGTTTGAAATATTTTCCAAATCAGATATCAAAACAATTGTAAAAGAGCTTTCTGAAATTGAATTGACAGATTGTGCGATTAAGTACATTTATTCAAATCTCAATAGATTCAGACAAATTGTAAAAGTAATAAACAAAGCTGAAACTATCGCTAAAGCAAACGGATTAAGTTCGATAGACGAAATATTAATAAAGGAGGCGATACAAAATGAAACAGAAAATTCTCAAACTGATAAAGATTCTGAATAAGTTTACTATAGATGATATTTTATCTATGGATGATTTTGAGGAAAAAGAAGTTTCAGAAATATTGTCAGAATTGGAAAATTCAGGAATAATTAATAAAATTTCCAAAGAAGAATATATTTATTTTCCAAAAGGAAAAGCAGAAGCGCAGACCTCAAACAGATTACATAGTTTGAATATAGAAAAACGAAAAGA
>JBJFBU010000085.1:0-11909 GCA_051888595.1 Candidatus Gastranaerophilaceae bacterium
ATTGATCAAGCAACAGGTGTAAGAGATACTGCTCGTATTGCAGCCCAAATTGTAACAGGTATTGGTTTTATTGGTGCTGGTGCAGTAATGCGTAATGGGTCATCTGTTCATGGTATTACAACAGCTGCAACGTTATGGATTGCAGCAGGTATTGGTATGGCTTGTGGTGCAAATCAATATGGAATAGCTGTTATAACAACATGCTTAAGTGTTTTAGTTTTAATAGGTATAAAAGAATTAGAAAGACAACTTATATCAAAAGTCAAAATGGTAAACAAGCGTTTGAGATTATCGTTAAAATGTGCAAAATGTGATGTTAATGAAATTCAAAATTACATTATGCATGAATTTCCATATATAAATGAAATAAAATACGTTGATTCGGATGGTGGAAATGAATCAAAGGTTGTTGCGATTATGAATGTTAAATGTAATAATCCTATACAATCATTGTATAAAGATGTAGAAAAGATTAAAGGTATTACTTCGATTTCAATACGAGAAGCTGATGAATAAGAAAAAAAGAAGGATTTTTAAGAATAAAGACTGGAATGATTATTTAAAAACGTTTTTAACTACGCTTTTTATTGTAGTAATGTTTGGTGTTTTAAATATTTTTAACATGCTGCACAACGTTTTTAATGTTCCAGAGGTGGAGAAACAAAATATAGATGCAGCTTTTGAATCTTATTTAGTAGATATTATTATCGATAAAAATCTTGAATTTGCAAAGGCATATCCTAAAAATTATGCAGTAAATATGCGTTTGGGTATTCTTTACAGTTATAAAAAAGATTATGTTAATGCAGAAAAAGAGTTTAAAAATTCTGTAGAGAAATCTGTTGCTTATGATTATACACCAAGCTACCAACTTGCTAAATTGTATGTAAAAACAAATCGTTTACAAGAAGCACAATCAATTATGGATAAAATTGGAGAAAGACCAAATAAACGATTGATTACATTTAAAGGTGATATTTATGCAATGCTTGGAAATGCATATTACAAGCAAGGTTATTATGCATTATCAACAATGAAATATGAAAAGGCGTTGTCATACTACGAAGCTATTAAGGCTAAAAACTTAAAAACTGTTCAACATGAATATGTGAGAGCATGTGAAGCTCTTGCCGACAGCTATGTTAATATTGGGAAAATTGATGAAGCGGTAATGTCTTTAGATAAAGCATATAAAATTGACCCAGAAAATAGTATTATAAATTACAAATTAGGTATTCTTTATATTGACAATGATCCACTTAAAGCATATAGTTTGTTGTCTTATGTTCACAAAAACGATCCACAAGCAATAAATTATGATGTTTATTTTGATCTTATAAATACGCTTGCTGATAATGAAGATAAAGCTGGGAATTCAATTCAAGCTGAGTTGTATAGAAAAAGAGCTCTTCAGTATCAAAAATTTGTTAAAAATAATTTACTATATGAACAAGATTTGTTTGTTGATGTTATGAAGTTGAATGCATATTTGGATAAAGAATCAAATGATTATGTAATGAATTTTATGTTTAGACTACAAAACAATTCGAGTTTAGATATTAATAATTTATCAATAAAAGTTATACTAAAAGACGGCAATAAAATTATTCAGTCTTTTACTCAAAAAATATTTGATGAAGAAAGAGTTTTCAGTGCAGGTATGACAACACCACCAATAGTTATTAATGCAACTGAAAATAGAGGCTTTTTCGATAAATCTGAGGGCAAAGGCGATATTGTTGTTGAATTGTATGCATACAAATATCCAAAATATAGAGTACTATTGATAAAGAAAACATTTAAAAAAGCAACTACTGACAATTAAAAATTTGCATTTGGCAGTTTTTACAATCAAATTTTAGTTCGTATTTTTTATTTTTTTCATCAATGAGATAAAGATTTATAGGTTTTTTACATAAATTGAACGCATATTTTAAGCAATGTTTTGTTGTCATAATAGGTTTCTCTTTTGTTGAAGTTCCACTTTCAATAGAGTTTTCTATTATGTTACAAGAACATTTTTCGTAAAAAGTTTTTGCAAGTTTATTATGAACGTTGGCCCTAAAATCTAACTGTTTTTCTGGAAATTTTGCATACTGAAGTTTTGCTTGCTTCTTTTTTGGATAATTAGAAAGTCGTTTTTGCATTAATTTTTCAAATAACTCATTTCTTAATTTATTAATTTGAGATACGGGTAAAAAGATAAGATTTTTTGCCTTTATTGCGATTGTTTCTGCGAAAAAATCGCTTTCTCCAGTTTTTTGCAATTGTTTTACAAAATTTTCTTTCATTTTTTCTTGATTATTTGCTAAATTACTAACGTTAAAATCTAAAGCAACAGAGTTGTTATCTTCATCAATTGCTTCAATTTTATCATCCAAAACGGTTATTTTTACAGAGATTTGTCGTTTTGATTTCGAAACTTTTAATTGTTTTTCAAATTCAAAATCGGAATTTCTATAAACAATTAAACCTTCTTTGATTTCATTCATTTTGTTTGGGTAAATTTTATCTCCATCAACCTTATTTACAAGGCAACCCGTGCCATTGAAATATAATCCATCTTGGGCATGTAAATTATTATTTTTTATTACAAAATAATTTTTGCCAACTTGTTCAATTTTACCGATTTTTTCACCAATTGATTTAGGTGATTCAAAGTTAAATATTTTTTTACGTCCATCTAAAAAGTAATCGCAAAAACCTCTATTAAAAGATTTCTTCAAATCCGGTTCAAAATCTAGAAAAACAGTTCCCGATGAAGTTTTTTTACCAAATTTTTCAAGTTTTTTACAGTAAAATGCAACAACATTTTTTATGTAATTTTCATCTTTTAAGCGACCTTCAATTTTAAAAGAAAAAACTCCAATTTTAGCTAGTTTGTCCAAATGTTCTGAAGCATTAAAATCTTTTAAACTTAATAAGTGTTGGTCTTTTGCTAAAAAAATTCCTTTTTCATCAACAAGTGAATATTTTTTTCTGCAAGGTTGAGCACATTCTCCTCTGTTTGCAGAACGTCCACCTATGGATTGGCTTAAATAGCATTGCCCACTAAAACTTACGCATAAAGCTCCATGTACAAATGTTTCAATTTCACAGTTAGTATTTTTACAAATATTTTCTATTTCTTTTATGGAAAGTTCTCTAGCTAAAATTACTCGTTCAAGACCGACATTTTCGAAAAACTGTACTTTTTCAAGTGTTCTATTGTCACATTGAGTACTTGCATGAATAACAATAGGTGCAAGTTCATTGTTAATTGCGAGTTCTAAAATACCCATATCTTGGATAATAATTGCATCAACACCGATATTATAAAGATTTTGTATTAAGATTTTTGCTTGTTGAATTTCGTTATCATCAAGAATAGTATTAATTGTGCAAAAAACTTTTACATAAAATTTGTGTGCATAATTTACGATTTTTTCTATGTCATCTAAAGAGTTGCCAGCGGAAGCTCTAGCTCCAAAAGCATTAGCACCGATGTATATTGCATCTGCACCATAATTTATGGCACTAATTGCACATTCTAAATTTTGAGCCGGAGCTAAAAGTTCAACATTCATTATTTTATACCTTTGAAATATTCAATTGTTTTAATAAGACCTTCTTCAAGTTTTACTGTAGGCTCATAACCTAATTCTTTTTTAGCAAGAGATAAATCAGGACGTCTTTTTACTGGATCATCAGATGGTAATTGTTTATATATAATTTTAGAATTTGAGTTTGTCAATTCTATAACTTTTTCAGCTAATTCTTTGATTGTGAATTCTCCATCGTTACCTACATTTACTGGACCGTGAAAATTATCTTTGTTCATAAGAGATATCATTCCCCTAACTAAATCGTCAATATAACAGAACGAACGTGTTTGTGAGCCATCGCCATAAATTGTTATATCTTGTCCATTTAGAGCTTGTACAATAAAGTTAGATACAACCCTTCCATCATTTTCTGCCATCCTTGGCCCGTATGTATTAAAAATACGAATAATTTTTATATCAACATTATGCTGTCTGTGATAATCCATCATTAATGTTTCAGCAACTCGTTTCCCTTCATCATAGCAACTTCTTATACCAATTGTATTAACATTTCCCCAATATTCTTCTTTTTGAGGATGCATAAGTGGGTCACCATAAACTTCACTTGTTGAAGCTTGTAAAATTTTTGCTTTAGCCCTTTTGGCAAGCCCAAGCATATTAGTAACACCCAAAACACTGGTTTTGATAGTTTTTATAGGATTGTATTGGTAATGTATAGGGCTTGCTGGACAAGCTAGGTTAAAAATTTCATCTGCTTCAATCAAAATAGGTTCAACGATATCGTGTCGTATAAATTCAAAATTTTTATTACCAAATAAGTGTTCAATGTTTTTTTTAGAACCAGTAAAGAAATTATCCAAGCAAATAACGTAATTACCTTGTTCTAAAAGTTTTTCGCATAGATGTGAACCGATAAATCCAGCACCACCAGTTACTAATATAGATTTTGTCATTTTAATCTCCTATTGATAAAATTTTATCATGAATAATTTAATCATCTAAGATATATGCATTAAAAATATTGTGAAATAAAAAACTCAAAATCTCCTTGCTTACATGCTTGCAATAATTTTTAGGCTTTTTTTAACAAAAATTATGTAAATTTTTAAAAATAAGTGTACGTTTTTGTTAAATAAGAACCAATGTGTAAATTCGGAATTTTACTATTTTTTTTGTAAAAAGTTTGTCTTGTTTCAGTGAAATAAAGGAAAAAGAAATTTTTCTGTTGTATTATAGAGTTGTAAATTCTTGGAAGGCTGTGGTAGTTCCGCAATAAAACAAATAGGTTGTAAAATATCTGGTATTTTAACCACAAAAATAAGAAAAAGGAAAAAAAGGTTAATATCATTGCGAGCAATAAAGTGTTGATGCAAGCCGAAAAATAAAAGAGAAGTTTATATTATAATTGTATTACTAAGCTTGCAATGATGTGTAAGGAAACAAAAATGAATAGAGTTGCTATATTTGCTCATTATGATAAAAAAAATATAATTGATGACTATGTTATTTTCTATATAAATGAATTGCAAAAAATAGCAAAAACGGTTATTTTTGTTTCTTGTTGTGATTTACAAGAAAGTGAATTGAACAAACTTAATTGTTATAAAATAGCTAAAAAACATTGTGAATACGATTTTGGTTCTTACAAGATAGGGTTTAATTTTGCAAAAGACAATAAACTTTTGAAAGATTGTAAAGAAATTGTTTTTGCGAATGATAGTTGTTATGGACCGTTTAAACCATTAGATAAAATTTTTGAAAAAATGTCAAAAAAAAGTTGTGACTTTTGGGGGCTAACCAAAAATTATGTTGGGTTTAAAAAGTTAAAAAATAACAAGGTTAAAAATATATATTGTCCTCATATTCAATCATATTTTATCGTTTTAAAATCAAATGTGTTTTCTTCAAAGGTATTTGAAAACTTTATAAATTCTGTAAAATATCAAAAATATAAAAATGATATAATTTTAAAATATGAAATAGGACTTACAAAAACACTTGAAAAAGCAGGTTTTAAGTCTGATTTTGCCATAAAAGATTTTTGCAAATTCAATAATCCCCCTGTTTGTAAATGGAGAAATTTATACGAAAAATCAGATTTTCCATTTGTAAAGTGTTCAGTTTTAAGGCTAAGAAATTATCTACATACAACAATTGTTGGCTGGCAGGAATTATTTACAGGTGAACAAATTAAATTAATTCAAAAAAATTTAAAATATACAGCAAGAATGAAACCTCTAAGAAAAAACGCACCACGATTTTTGAAAGAATGGATTATGGAGGTTATTCCTAAAGGTACTTCCATACAAGCAGTATTGACTCGAAAACTATTGGAAATTTTTCCAATTTTTATAGATTAATCACCAAATAAAGGTGATGGTTTTAGTTTAAGCCCTAATATTTTTTTGATTTTCCTTATAATAATTATAAAATAAAACTTTGAGCCTCGTTTATAAGCTGTTAGAATAGTTGTTTTTAGGATAAAAGGTAAAAATTTTATTCCAAGTTTTTCTTTTTTCCAAACATCAATATAAGCCTCAATATTAACACTTCTGTGAGTTTTATTGTTCTTTTTGTATAAGTAACTATCACTATGTTGACGCCATTTTGTAAGTTTTTTATTTATATAAAAAGCTTCATTTTTAAATGAAACGTGAATAAAAATCCACCAGTCTAGGAGAGCATCAATTGGAGAATTTAATGGGCAATTTTCAAGAAATTTTTGTTTTATCATTACCGCAGAAAAAGTTAGAAGCAAATTGTCGACGTTAATGTCGTAAAAAATGTTTCGAGGAAAACTTAAATTTGATATTTTTTTTCGATAATTCTCCAAATTATTTTTTATTGCTAAAACAGAATTTTTATCGCCAAATTCTTCAATATCATTAAAAATTATTCCAACTTGTGGATTATTTTTAATTACCTGAATTCTTTCCAAAAGTGCATTTTTATTCCAAACGTCATCACTTTCCAAAAAAGCAATCCATTCACCTTTTGCATATTTTAATCCTGTTTGGATTACTTTTGAAAGACCTTTATTTTTATCGTGACAGATTAATTTTATTCGTTTGTCATCACAAAAAGACCTAATGATTTCAACAGAATTATCAGTTGATGCATCATCGACTACAATAAGCTCCCAATCTGAATAAGTTTGAGTTTGTACAGATTTTATTGTTTCTGATATGTATTTGCTGTAGTTATAACTTGCTGTAATTATTGAAATCATTGTAAAGGTCGAGTCCTACTTTTGATTTTATCAACAAAATAAACTTATGCAAACAAATAAAAAGTTTATAAAATAAAAAAGACACTAAAAAACTCCCCAAAAGGGAGTTAAAAAAGGCGACACCCAGATTCGAACTGGGGGATAAAAGCTTTGCAGGCTTCTGCCTTACCACTTGGCCATGTCGCCATATCCTTACTTAATTTTATTTTAATAATGATAAATTGTCAATACTAAAAAATAAAAAGTCGCCATTTGTGGTATTAATCTATTGTCTAGGTAAAATAATCACAAAAATAGAAAAATTTTGAACGATATAAAAAATAATTGTGATTTCTACTTGATTATCGTTCTATTTATGCAATAATATTAAAATAAAGCATTTATGGGCGTTTATACTTTTAAATTTGTAAGAAAAACTAATTGATATTTTAGCTAAAAGGAGATTATGATGACTGGAAGCCAACCCAAAATCGACTTTTCAAAAATAGATGAAATCATTGCTGAATGTGGTGGTAAAAAATCTAATTTGATTGCGATTTTACAAAAAGTACAGGAAGTTTACCGATACTTACCTGAGGATGCGATGATTTATATCGGAACAAAAATTGAAGATTTGTCACCAGCAACAGTATTTGGTGTAGCGACATTTTATGCACAATTTTCATTAGATCCAAAAGGTAAATACGAAATAAGATGTTGTGATGGTACAGCTTGTCACGTTAGAGGTTCAATGCCAGTACTAAATACAATAAAATCTAAATTAGATTTGAAAGATGGCAAATTCACAACAGAAGATGGTTTATTTTCAATCGAAACAGTTAGTTGCTTAGGTGCTTGTGGTTTGGCTCCTGTAGTTGTCATAAATGGTAAAGTTTATCCTCAAATGACATCTGATGCAATCAAAGTTGTTATAGATACAATTCTTGAAGAGGAGAAAGCATAATGGAATTAAATATAGATATTAAAAAAGAGCAAGAACAAGCTTTACAACATATAAAAGAACAAGGGTTCAGAGTTTTGGTATGTGGCGGTACAGGTTGCGTTGCTAATGGTTCTGAAAAAGTTATGGCAAAATTTAGAGAGTTAGGTGCAAGTGTTTCGACCTTATCAAATTATGATAAAATGACCGTTATTCCAACTGGATGTCATGGCTTTTGTGAACAAGGCGTGTTGGTGATTTTACCAGATGAACATACAGCTTATGTAAGAGTAAAAGTTGAAGATGTTGAAGAAATTTTCAACTCACACATTGTTGGCGGTAAACCAGTTGAAAGACTTTTGTATGTAGATCCAGCAACAAAGCAATCTGTTCAAAAGCCTGAAGAAATAAATTTTTACGCAAAACAAACTCGTACAGCATTAAAAAATTGTGGTCATATTGATGCAGAATCAATTGATGAAGCAATTTCAGTTGGAGCTTATGAAGCTTTAGCAAAGGTTTTAAAAGAAGAAAACCAAGAAGCTGTAATAAAAGAGGTTGAAGATTCAGGTTTAAGAGGTAGAGGTGGCGGAGGCTTCCAAACAGGTAGAAAATGGAGAAGCGTTTACCAACACAGAGGTGGAAAGTCATTTGTTATTTGTAACGGTGATGAAGGCGATCCAGGGGCATTTATGGATAGATCTGTAATGGAAGGTGATCCTCACAAGTTGTTAGAGGGTATGGCAATTGCAGCGTTTGCTATTGGTGCTGATGAAGGCTATATTTATGTAAGAGCAGAATATCCTCTTGCAATCAAACGTTTAAGAAAAGCGATTGCAGATGCAGAAAAACGTAACCTTTTAGGTAAAAATATAATGGGTACAAGTTTCTCATTTGAAATTCATATTAAAGAAGGTGCTGGTGCATTTGTTTGTGGGGAATCTTCAGCTTTAATTGCTTCAATTGAAGGTGAAAGAGGAATGCCAAGACCTAAAAATATTCACATGGCGGAATGTGGTCTATTTAAGCGACCAACATTGTTGAACAATGTAGAAACATTTGCAAATGTGCCTTTAATCATTACAAAAGGTGCAAAATGGTTTAGTTCTATGGGTACAGAAACATCAAAAGGTACAAAAACATTTGCACTTACAGGTGAAGTAAACAACACGGGTTTGATTGAAGTTCCAATGGATACTACTTTAAGACAAATTGTATTTGATTTAGGCGGTGGTATCAGAAATGGTAAAAAATTCAAAGCGGTTCAAATAGGTGGGCCATCAGGCGGTTGTTTGACAGAAGAACACTTGGATATGGCAATGGATTATGATCAGCTTACAAAAGTAGGTGCAATGGTAGGTTCAGGCGGTCTTGTTGTAATGAATGAAGATACTTGTATCGTTGAAGTTGCACGTTTCTTTATGAATTTTACTCAACATGAATCTTGTGGTAAATGTACGCCTTGCCGTGAGGGTACAAAACAAATGTTGAGAATACTTGAAAAAATCGTTAATGGCGAAGGTACAATGGAAGATTTGGACAAGTTAGAAGAATTAGGACAAGTAATAAAAGAAGGTTCTTTATGCGGTCTTGGTAAATCTGCCCCAAATCCTGTACTTTCAACTTTAAAATATTTTAGAGATGAATATATCGCTCATATTAGAGATAAAAAGTGTCCTGCAGGTGTTTGTAAGGCTCTTAAATCTTACACAATTGATGAAGAAAAATGTAAGGGCTGTACAAAATGTGCTAGAAATTGCCCAGTTGGTGCAATTGAAGGTACTGTTAAACAACCTCATCACATTGATCAAACAAAATGTATTAAGTGTGGTGCTTGTGAAGCAAATTGTCCATTTAAGGCAATCGTTTTGAATTAGTTAATTAGAAGGATAAAATCAATGAGTGATAAAAAAACATTATTTATAAATAATCAAGAAGTTGAATTTACAAATGAAAAAACAGTTTTGGAAGTAATTCGTAATAACGGATTTAATGTTCCAACATTTTGTGATAGACCTGAATTAAGCCAATTCGGAGCTTGTAGAATGTGTGTTGTTGAACAAGAAGGACGAGGCATACAAGCTTCATGTACAATGCCACCAAGAGCCGGTATAAAAATTTATACACATTCCGCAAAAGTTAGAAAAATAAGAAAAACAATTTTAGAATTGTTATTGGCAAACCATGATAGAGAATGTACAACATGTGAAAAATCTGGTCAATGTGATTTGCAAAAATATGCGGAAGAATATGGTATTAAAACAATTTCATACCCAACATTAAAACAGTCAGATATGAAACCTGTTGATTGCTCAAGTCCTGCAATAATTAGAGATCCAAATAAGTGTATTCTTTGTGGTGCTTGTGTTAGAGCTTGTAACGAATATCAAGGTCTAGCAGTTTTGGGTTTTGCAAATCGTGGTTCAAAAACTGTTGTTCAACCAATGAACGGAAGATGCTTGTCAGAAGTTGATTGCGTTTATTGCGGTCAATGTAAGACAGTTTGTCCAACAGGTGCATTAACTGTTAAAAACGAAGTAGATGCAGTTTGGGATTTGGTTAATGACCCAAATAAAAAAGTTGCAGTTCAAGTAGCACCAGCAGTTCGTGTTGCATTAGGTGAAATGTTTGGTATGTCTGCAGGTGAAAATGTTATTGGTAAAATTTATTCTGCAATGAGAAAAATTGGTTTTGACTTTGTATATGATACAAACTTTGCTGCAGACTTGACTATTATGGAAGAAGCTACAGAGTTTTTATCAAGGCTTAAAAGTGGTGAAAACTTGCCATTATTTACGTCTTGCTGTCAAGCTTGGGTAAGATATGTTGAAACTCAACATCCGGAAATGATTAACCATTTATCTTCATGCAAATCTCCGCAGTCAATGTTATCTTCTGTAGTTAAAGAAATTTTGCCGAAATTAAATTCAGAAGTAAAGGCTGAAGAATTAACAGTTGTATCAATTATGCCTTGTACAGCTAAAAAGGCAGAAATTAGACGTAGCCAATTGAAAAAAGATGGAAAATTTGATACAGATTACGTTTTGACAACACAAGAATTTGCACAAATGATTAAATCTGCAGGTATTGATTTGAAAAATTTAGAACCGGAACAAGCGGATTCTCCATTTGGTCAATACACAGGTGCAGCAACAATTTTTGGTGCTTCTGGAGGTGTTGCAGAAGCCGCTGTAAGAACAGCTTACCACATGGTAACTGGTGAAGAAATTGCAAATGATGATATTGTTCAAATGCGTGGTGTTGATAAAACCTCTTTTGACAAAACGGTAGAAATTGATATTAAAGGTACAAAAGTTAAAGTTAAAGTTGTTTCAACACTTAGAGAAGCTGAAAAAGCAATACAAGAAATTAAAGCAGGCACAGCAGACTTCCAATTATTAGAAGTTATGGCTTGTCCTGGGGGTTGTGTCAACGGTGGTGGACAACCTGTAAGTTGCAATGATACAGAACTTAGAAAACAAAGAGCAAATGCACTTTACACAGAAGATGTTAAAGATTTGAAATTTAGAAAATCACATGAAAATCCTGACATCAAAAAGTTGTACGATGAATACTTAGATGCTCCAAATTCACACAAAGCTCATGAATTATTGCATACTAGTTATTCTGATTTAAGAAAAGGGTCTTACAAAGATTTGAATTAAGTTAGAAAATTGAAATAAAATGACCTGAATTTATATATTCGGGTCATTTTATTTATGTAGACATTATAAATAAGCAGATGTAAACAAAAATAAAAACTAAAAAACTTGTAAATAAATTCTCTCAAAAAATTCACATTATTTTTAAACTAGTTGACAACAAATTTTGATATAATACAATAGTTGCATAGCTTAGAATACATAATAAGTTAGTTTAGTAATAAATTAGAAAAAGGAGACCACTAAAATGGCACGCGAAAAGTACGAAAGAACCAAACCGCACGTTAACGTTGGTACTATTGGTCACGTTGACCACGGTAAAACAACATTAACAGCAGCAATTACAGCTACATTGGCAGCAGCAGGTCAAGCAGAATTGAAAAAATTTGATGAAATCGATGCTGCTCCAGAAGAAAAAGCTAGAGGTATAACCATCTCTACAGCTCACGTTGAGTATGAAACAGCAACTAGACACTATGCTCACGTTGACTGCCCAGGCCACGCTGACTATGTTAAAAACATGATTACAGGTGCTGCTCAAATGGACGGTGCAA
>JBJFBU010000086.1:0-11893 GCA_051888595.1 Candidatus Gastranaerophilaceae bacterium
AAATATCAACTTGTAAGAAAACTTAAACGTAATGACACTATGATTTCATTAAAAAAAGGTGTTGACAGACAAACTCGAGATGAAATTGCAAAATTACACTTGAGAGAAATTCCAATGGATAAAAAAAGTACCCGTGTTTATCCCCAAGGTGCAATGGCTGCCCACGTTTTAGGTTATTACAATTTTGAGGCAGATATTGCTGCTGGCATTGAACTTACAGCAAAAGATAAACTAGAGCTTGTTGATAATAATGTTTCTATAGAACGGACACCTAAGGGCGACATCATATACGGTTTTTCAACAGATCCACTGGCTACAACTCGTCCCATAAAAGGTAAAGACGTAACATTAACTATTGATACAGCTATTCAACACGTTTGCGAACAGGAATTGTACAAAATGGTTACAAAAAGAAAAGCACTTAGAGGCACTGTTATTGTTACAAATCCAAGAACTGGTGAAATCTTAGCTTATGCAGTTTACCCTTATTATGACCCTAATAATTATAAAAAAGCGACTTTTAATCAAATTAAAAACTGGACTTTAACTGACGTTTTCCCTCCAGGATCAACATTTAAAGTTATTACTATTGCCTCTGCGATGGAATTGGGTAAAATTAACCCTAATAGTAAAATTAACGATACCGGAAAAATTAAAGTTGGTTGGTGGGAAATCGAAAATTATGACTATAAAAAGCGACCAAATCCAGGTTGGATTACATTAGAATATTTATTTGAACACTCTAGTAACGTTGCCTCTGTAAAAGTTGCTCAGTTAATGACTTCTAGAGAATTTTATGATATTTTGAAAAAATTTGGTATTGGTTCAAAAACAAACATCGATTTACCTGGAGAATCAAGAGGTATCTTAAAACCTGCTAACAAATGGGATTCCTCAGATCACGCATCAATGGGTTATGGATACGGCTCTTCTGTTACTGCAATGCAAATGGTTGCTGCCGTTTCTGCACTTGCAAACAATGGTGTCAGAATAACTCCTCATATTATTAAATATTCTCAAGATGAAGCCGCTACAAAAATCCATTACACTCAAGTTTTGAAACCTGAAACTGCAAAAGCAGTTACTCAAATTCTTACAAATAGTGTAAACCACGGTAAATCACAAATTAAAATGGATAAATATAACGTAGCTGCCAAAACTGGTACTTCTAAAAAACCTAAAGAAGATGGTAGTGGATATACAAGCAATTACTATACGTCTATTGTTGGTTATCTTCCATCTTCAGATCCACAAGTACTTATATACGTTATGGTTGACTCTGCTCAAGGTGGCGAAGTTTGGGGTAGTACAATTGCAGCCCCAGTGTTCAAAGAAATTTCCTCACAAGTTGCTAGAATCATGAATTTAAAACCGGATAAAGAAGCTGTTGAAAACAAAAATGAAGGAGTGAAAAAGAAAAATGGAACTAGATAAACTCATTGAAAATTTAGACTGCAAAACTTTTAATTATAAAAATGTAGAAATAAAAGGATTATCTTATAATTCTCAAACAATTGATGATGATGAAATGTTCATTTGTCTTGTTGGTGAAAATACTGACGGTCATAATTATGTAAAAATGGCTGAAGAAAGGGGGGCTGTAGCTCTTTTAGTTGAACATAAAGTAGATTCTGAATTACCACAGGTAATCGTAGACTCTACAAGATACACAATTGCTGATATTGCTGACAAATTTTATAATTCACCGTCTAAATCACTTAATTTAATTGGTATTACTGGCACAAACGGGAAAACTACAGTAACTCATTTAATACAAAAAATACTTGAAAAGGCTCAAAAGAGATGTGCTTTAATCGGGACTTTGGGCTACAAATTAAATTCAAAAGACTTTTATAGAGAAGCTAAACACACAACTCCACAAGCTCCGGAATTACAAAGATTATTTTACCAAATAAAATTTGAAAATCACATTGACAATGTTGCAATGGAAGTTAGCTCTCACTCTTTAGTTCAACGCAGAGTTGGTAATTGTGAATTCAATGGTGCTGTTTTGACAAACTTAACTCAAGATCACCTTGATTTTCATATTACAATGGAAAATTATTTTAATGCAAAAGCTATTCTCTTTAAAAATTTAAAACAAGGTGGTTTTGCTGTTATAAATACAGATGATGAATATGCACAAAGATTTATTGATATCATACCAGAAGGAGTTAAAATCGTAACTTATGGTATTAAAAAAGATGCAGATATTATGGCTAAAGACGTTGAATTCACTCCTGATGGTGCAAAATTCACATTAAAAACTACAGATAAATCTTTTAACGTTGCGTTGCACATGAACGGAATGTTTAGTGTATATAATGTATTGGCTGCACTTGCAACTGTTTCTACACAAAATATTAATATAGAAGATGCTGCAAAATCACTTGAAGATGTTAAAGGTGTTGCTGGAAGATTTGAAATTGTACATAAAAAACCTACTGTAATCGTTGATTATGCACATACTCCAGACGGTTTAGAAAATGTTTTAAAAGCTGGTCGAGAAATTACACCTAAAGATGGTAACTTAATCTGCCTATTTGGCTGTGGTGGCGACAGAGATGCAACAAAAAGACCAAAAATGGCTACAATTGCTGAAAAATTGGCAGATAAAATTGTTGTAACTAGTGATAATCCTAGAAATGAAGACCCTGATCAAATTATTTCTGACATTATGGCAGGTTTTCAATCAGTAAATAAGGTTACTGTTGAACCCGATAGAGGAAGTGCCATTGCATTATTGAAAAATCTAAGCAAAGAAAATGATGTCATTATTATTGCGGGTAAGGGTCACGAAGATTACCAAATACTGAAAGATAAAACTATTCATTTTGATGACAGAGAAGAAGCAGAAAAAGTTTTTGGTTAGTAATTATGCAAGAGTTAAAAAAAAGTAAACTTCTTATAGAACAGCATTTTCACGGTGCATTTGGTGTTGATTTCAGTTTTTGCTCTGTTGAAGATGTATTAAAGTTATCAAAAAAACTATTACAACATGGTATTGGAGGTTTTTTCCCAACTTTAGTAACTGATTCTGTTAATAATATAAAACACCAAATTGAAGTTTTTAAAACTGCAAAAAAAGAGCAAACAGAAGATATGGCTGAAATTCTTGGTGTTCATATTGAAGGAATTTTTTTAAATCCTTCAAAAAAAGGAATTCACGATGAAAGTCAATTTTTAGATGTTACTATTGAAAATTACAAAAAAATAGAAGATGATTTCATAAAAATAGTGACACTTGCCCCTGAATTAGATACTAATGGCAGTTTGAGAAAATATTTAGTTTCTAAGGGTATAAAAGTTCAAGCCGGACACTGTGTAGGCGGAGATTTAACTAATTGTACTGGTGCAACACATCTTTTTAATGCTATGAGTGGAATTTCACATAGAAGCTCTTCAACAGCCCTTTCTGCATTAATAAATGACAATATTTACACAGAAATTATTGCAGATGGAATTCATTTAAACGATGATACAATAACATTGGCTTTAAAAACTAAACCAAAAGATAAAATTCTTTTAATTTCTGACTGCTTACCAATTACAAATAGTAATTTAAAACAAATGGTATTCTGCAATAAAGATGTTTTTTATGACGGTGAAAAAGCCACTGATGAAAATGGTACAATTGCTGGTAGCACAAGTCTTTTAGATACAATAGTAAAAAGGCTATTGAAAAAGAATATAGACGTACTTAATATTATAAATAACACTTACAAATATCATTCAATTGACATTGATGGATTAATTATTTGGAAAAATAATGAAATTATAGAGATAAAAAAGAATGGTAAAACTATCACAAAAAAGGTTTAAATTATGAATAATTTTCAAAAAAAAGTTGAAAGTGCAACTCCACAAATAAAACAAACAACAAACAATTTACACAGCTTCACTCAAAAAGAACATTACTATATGTTTTTTATAATATTATTAGTTTCATTTTTTGTTATATTTTGGCTTTGTAATTTTACAAAATTGAGAGAAACATTCCAAATAATTATGATGTCTGCACTTTCTATTGCTATTGCTGAATATTCAACTAGAAAATATTTTAAATTATAAAAACAAAAATAAAAATATGAACAAAAAGCGGTTTGAAGTCTTTTATACTTAAACCGCTTTTTATACATCATAAATATCTAAATAAGTTATTATTTTTCAATTTTTCTCATTGTAGGGAACGCAATTACGTCACGAATAGTTTGAGAGTCAGTTAGTAACATAACTAAACGGTCAATACCCATACCCATACCTCCAGTTGGTGGCATACCGTATTCTAGAGCTTCGATAAAGTCATCATCAATTTCCATAGCTTCTTCATCACCATTAGCTTTTGCAACTGCTTGAGCCTCAAATCTAGCTCTTTGATCAATTGGATCTGTCAATTCTGAGAAAGCATTACAAATTTCCCAACCATTTACACGAGTTTCAAAACGTTCTGTTAAGCGTTTATTATCTCTATGAACTTTTGCTAACGGAGATATATCTCTTGGATAATCAATAATATGAGTAGGTTGAATCAAAGAAGGTTCAATTTTTTCTTCAAACACTTTTTCAATTACTTTACCCCAAGTATCATTATCCTCAACCTCTACATGAATTGATTTAGCCAAATTTCTTGCTTCTTCATCAGAAAAACATTCATTAAAATCAATACCTGTAGCATCTTTTACTGAGCCTAACATCGTTTTTCTATCCCAAGGTGGAGTCAAATCAATTTCATTTTCACCATATTTAATTTTTGTTGTACCAAGAACTTCTTGTGCAACAAATGCAACCATATTTTCAGTTAATGTCATCATATCATTATAATCAGCATAAGCTTGATATAACTCAATCATAGTGAATTCGGGATTGTGTCTTGTATCGATACCTTCATTTCTAAAGCATTTACCAATTTCAAACACTTTTTCAGAAACACCACCAACTATTAAACGTTTTAGATATAATTCTAGAGCAATTCTCAATGTCATATCCATATCCAAAGCGTTATGGTGAGTATTAAAAGGTCTTGCAGAAGCACCAGAAGCTACTGTCTGTAAAATTGGAGTTTCAACTTCTAAAAAGCCTTGTTTATCTAAAAATTCTCTTATTTTAGAGATAATTTTACCTCTTTTTCTAAAAGTATCTCTTGTTTCTTCGTTTACAATTAAATCCACATAACGTTGTCTATATTTTGTTTCGACATCAGTCAAGCCATGGAATTTTTCTGGTAAAGGTAGTAAAGATTTTGTCAACACAGTATATTCACTAGCTTTTATAGAAAGCTCACCTCTTGGAGTACGTCTAATTGTACCTTTAAAACCAATAATATCGCCTACATCAACAAGCTTTAACATTTTAAATTTTTCTTCACCTAAATTTTGTTTATGAGAAAAAATTTGAATTTTTCCAGACTCGTCCATCAAATCAATAAACATGCCTGTGTTTCTCATTGCCATAATTCTACCAGCAACAGAATATTCATCATCAGTTTCTTCACCTGCAGGTAAATCTTTGTATTTTTCTTGCAATACACTTGCATGTGCAGTTATATCGTATTTGTAAGGGTATGGATTAATACCTTTATCTACAAAATCAGTTAATTTTTGAACTCTTACTTGTCTAATATTCTCTTTTGGAGAAATAGATTCTTTGTTTTTGTTGTCTTCTTGTGTCATTTTTTTTCCTTTTATACTTATTTTATTCTTAATTACTAAAATGGTTTAGCCATCGGAATTGGAGCCAAATTTTCAGACTCTGATGGTGAAGGTTTTGGTGCATCCACTTTCACTGGTTTTATATCAACTTTTGGTGTACTAGTAACTTCATTTTTAGTCTTATTTATTTGAGGTTTCCAAATTGGAGCTTTTACTGGTTGAATAATTTCTTCAGTCATTGTATCTTGAATATCAGAATCATTAGCATTTTCAGCATTTTCTTTTGCTTTTGCTTCTGCTTCTTCCTTACTAAATGTTTTTTGTGCAGATTCAGGAGAGATAATCATTGCACCTTTTTTCAATCTGAAAGGTTTTAATTCTACTGGTGGATAATCAAAATCTTTATTACCATAAGATTCAGTTGCGGCACGCATTACATCCTTCCAAATAAGAGCTGGAACAGTACCACCTGTTAAATTTCCACCCATTTTTGTATTATCATCATTACCAACCCAAACACCTGCAACAACATCAGGAGTATAGCCAAAGAAAGTTGCATCTTTTGAATCATCAGTAGTACCGGTTTTAGCTGCAGCTGGTTTACCAATATTTGCAGCCATACCGGTACCATTTGTTATAACAGTTTTCATCATGGCTGTCATAGTTCCTGCAGTTTCCATTGCCAAAACTTTTGTTGATTTAGCTTTTGGAGCTGTATAAATAATTTTTCCTCTTGATGTTTCAATGCTTTCTACAGCATAAGGTTCTACTTTATAACCACCATTTGCAAATACACCGAATGCTCGTGTCATTTCAAACAATTTTACACCGTTTGAACCTAAAGCAATAGTATAGTCATATTCTAATGGTGTTGTAATACCCATAACCCTTGCTAATTGAATTACTGGTCTAATACCAACATACTCAATTAATCTCGCTGCACAAACATTTGATGATACCATTAATGCTGTATATAGTGGAATTTCCCCTCTATATTTATTACCATAATTTCTTGGTGCCCAATTTACAATTTTTACAGGCAAATCTTGTATCATATCATTTGGAGTCAAGCCTTTTTCTACAGCTGCTGCATAAACAAAAGGTTTGAATGCAGACCCAGGGGGTCTTACTGCTTGAGTTACACGGTCAAATTGAGATTTTGTATAATCTTTACCACCAGCATAAGCAACTATTTTACCATTTGTATGATTAAATGCAAATACTGCGGCTTGTTGTTTTTCCCCAGTTAATCCCCAAGAATTCATATTACGAATTATAGCTTCATTTGTAGCAACTTGAGCTTTATAGTCCAATGTTGTAACAATTTTATAACCACCTTGAGAAATATCTGTTTCATCAAAACCTAATTTTTCAAGCTCATCCATTACATAATCGCAAAAATATGGAGCTTTATTAAAAGTATACAACTGAGGCATTGAAGTCAAAACAATTTTAGCTTGCTTTGCTTCTTTATATTGTTCCTTAGTTATATAACGCATTTTATACATACGTTTTAAAACTTGATTTCTTCTTTTTTCTGCATATTTTATATTATTAAATGGTGAATACACAGATGGAGCTTGTGGTAAACCAGCAATTAACGCTATTTCACTTAAAGATAAATCACTAATATGTTTGTTAAAATAAATCTGAGCTGCACCTTCTACACCGTAAGCACCTGAACCCAAATACACATTATTTAAATACATTTCCAAAATTTTATCTTTTGATATTGTTTTCTCAATTCTTGCTGCAATAATAAATTCTTTAAGTTTACGGTTAAATGTTTTTTCGTTTGACAAGAATAAAATTCTTGATAATTGTTGAGTAATTGTACTTGCACCTTGAACAACATGTCCTGCCATAACGTTTGCTACTATTGAACGAGCTAAACCTAACAAATCATAACCATCATGATGATAGAAATTTTTATCTTCTGTTGCAATAATAGCCTGAATTAAAGTATCTGGAATTTCTTCTAAATCAACTTTTTTAAATGTATATGCAGTAAAAGTTTTAATAATTTCACCATCTGATGAGTAAAATTTTGTTATAATATTTGGTCTAAATTGCTCTAAGTTGTTAATTGGTGGTAGTGTACTAAGATAAAGTTTAAACGATACTACACCAGCAAATAATATCGCCACAAAAATACTAAAACCATAAGCTATAGATGATTTTAATTTCTTATTTTTAGCTTTTTTTATTTGCTTTGGAACTATAAAATTATACATTTTTCCTTGCCTTATATAATAATTATCCTATAATATAATTATTGTATAAAAAAGTTAATTGTAAACATGTTAGATTTTATTTTATCAATAATAAATGAAATTCGATCGTATTTTGTACCAGAAAGATTAACCTATGATGTTGTCGGAGAGTGCAAAAAATGTGGTGCATGTTGCAATTATATGTATAGTGTTGACACTTATACTGAACAAGAATTTAAAATTATGCAATTTTTATTTCCTGCATACAAAAGGTTTTATATAAAAGGTAGGGATGATGAGGGAAATTTAATTTTTGCCTGCAAACTTGTTTCACCGGAAGGTTTATGTACAGTTTATGACAAACGATTACCTATGTGCAGAAAGTATCCAGCCAAAAAATTAAAATTTTATGCAAAATTACCAGAAGGGTGTGGCTATAAAGTTATAAAAAAAGATTTTAAAGATTACTTAAAATAAAAATTTGCCCTATCTGAAAAAATCATCTATAATTTGAATAAATGGAAAAACTTGTGAAAAAAAATAAAACTCTCAAAATTTTAATATTTACATTTCTATTTTTTGTTCTATTTGCACCAAAAACTTTTGCTGTAGAACAAATATTGAATGTAATACTTCCACCTAGCAGTTTTCATGATATTCCAGAAAATTACTGGGCTTATACAGAAATTAATGAACTACACAAACAAAATGTTCTAAATGGCTACCCTGATAACAATTTTAGACCTGAAGCAAATATTACAAGAGCAGAATTCGCAACTTTAGCAATAAAAGCCCTTAAATTAGATGATGGTGAAATTATGGATCCATTAGTTTTTGACGATTTTTTTCCTGAAGATTGGGCTTTTAATTATGTGCAAAATGCATACTATTTTGGATTATTAACTCCACCTCGAGCTACAAAAAATATGCAATACCTTTTTAATCCAAATCAACCCATAATTCGAGCTCACGCAATAACTATCGCTGTAAATGCTTTAAAAATACAACCAATTACAAAGAAAAAAGCATTAGCAATTCTAGAGTATAAATACCAAGATACTTTTTCACTTCCTGATTGGTTTTTGACTTCTGCTGGAAAAGCAGAATTACTAGACTTATTAGCAATTGACCCTAGAAAAAAACAACAAATTATTGAACCAAATAGACCAATAACTAGAGCTGAAGCTGCTGTTTTGGTTTATAACATGGCAGAAGAATCTAAAAGCAACTGTAATGACAAAATAAAAAAAACACTTTCTAAAAAAATAAGTGCTACAGGATATGTAATTCAAGATTCTTATTTGGAAGATACAATAGCAACAATTCCAAAATATACAACACTTCCATTGATTATAACTGGAACAATAAATTCACAAAATACATTTGAAGGTGTTAAGTATACAGCACTTGCTCCTAAAAATTTCATAAATTCACACAATCACCTCCTAATTCCTAGTGGTGCAAAGTTTGAAGGACATGTAAAAAACGTCACTAAAGGTAAACTCTTTAAACAAAATGCCGAATTAATTCTTGAAAACGATAAATTGACTCTATTACACCAACCAGAAATTCTATTAGAAGGTATTGCAAAAATTGAAGCAAAAAATACAAAGCTAAGAAAACTTTTTAAAGGTGGTAAATTAGAAGTTGACAGAGGTCAATTTGTAAACGTGCAATTAAAACAAGATTTAAAAATTGATGTTTCGAATGGTAAAATTATTCAAATACCTGATTTGTAATAAATATAGGCATTTTAAGCTTTTTTGACAATATTAAAGTTTTTTACACGATATCGAAAATATTTTCGATATTTTTTTTTGTTTGATATACAATATAAAGGTATTTAATTATAATACAAAAAGGTCTTAAACACGAGATTTAATTTATTTTTAGTAGCTGGTTAAACTATATAAGGAGGTTTATTTATGCCAGGAAAGACAATAACAGTTGATGGTAACTACGCTGCAGCACACGTTGCGTATGCTTTAAGCGAAGTATCAGCAATTTACCCAATTACTCCTTCATCTACAATGGGTGAATGGGTTGATGAATGGGCATCACAACACAAAAAAAACATTTGGGGTAAAGAAGTTCGAGTTGCAGAAATGCAATCAGAAGCAGGTGCAGCAGGTGCAGTACACGGTTCTTTAGCTGCAGGTTCTTTAACTTCAACTTACACAGCATCACAAGGTTTACTACTAATGATTCCTGTAATGCACAAAGTAGCTGGGGAAATGATTCCTCATGTAATCCACGTTTCAGCTCGTGCATTGGCTGCTCAATCACTAGCAATCTTTGGTGATCATACAGACGTTATGGGTTGCAGAAACACTGGTTATGCAATGTTAGCTGCAAACTCAGTTCAAGAAGAAATGGATATGGCTTTAGTAGCTCACTTGGCAACTTACAAAGCTAAAGTTCCATTCTTACAATTCTTTGATGGTTTCAGAACATCTCACGAAATTCATAAAATTGAAGAAATTTCTTATGAAGATATCGCTTCATTGGTTGAACCTAAATATATCGAAGAATTCAGACAAAGAGCTTTAAGACCTGAAGCTCCAATTTGTAAAGTTGGTGCACAAAACACTGATGTTTACTTCCAAGGTCGTGAAACAGTTAATAAATACTATGATGCAGTTCCTGATATTGTTCAAGAATATATGGACAAAGTTGCTAAAGTTACTGGTCGTCAATATCATCCATTCGATTACGTTGGTGCTCCAGATGCAACTGATGTTATAGTAGCTATCGGTTCTGGTTGCGAAACTATCGAAGAAACAATCGATTACTTAAATGCAACTAGAGGTACTAAATATGGTTTAGTTAAAGTTAGATTATACAGACCATTCGATGTTAAGAGATTCAACGAAGCTCTTCCTAAATCAGTTAAGAGAATTGCTGTTTTAGACAGAACTAAAGAACCTGGTTCTATCGGTGAACCTTTATATCTAGATGTTGTTGCTTCATTAGAAAACAAAGACATTAGAGTTATCGGTGGTCGTTATGGTTTATCATCTAAAGAATTTACACCATCTATGGTTTATGCTATCTACAAGCACTCAGAAGCTAACGGTTTCCATGGCTTCACTGTAGGTATTGAAGATGACGTAACTAACAAATCATTAAAAGTTGAAGAACACATCGTTACAGAACCAGAAGGAACAACAAACTGTATGTTCTGGGGCTTAGGCTCAGATGGTACTGTTGGTGCTAATAAAAACTCAATTAAAATTATTGGTCAATATACAGACAAAGATGCTCAAGCATACTTTGCTTATGACTCTAAAAAATCATTTGGTGTTACAGTATCTCACTTAAGATTCGGTGACAAACCAATCAAATCTACATATCTAATTACAGCTCCTGACTTTGTATCATGCTCTGCACACGCATACATCGGCAGATATGACTTGTTAAAAGGTATCAAAGAAGGTGGTACATTCTTATTGAATTCTCCATATTCAAAAGATGAAGCTTTCGCTCACTTGACAAGAGATATGCAAGAAACAATCATCAACAAAAAAATCAAATTCTACAATGTTGATGCTGAAAAATTGATTAAAGAACAACCCGGCTTGAGAGGAAAAGGTGCAAACACAGTTATGATGGTTGCATACTTCAAAGTTTCAGGAATTATTCCTTTTGAACAAGCACTAGAAGGTATGAGAGAAATGACAAAGAAAACCTTCAAGAAAAAAGGCGACGATGTTGTTAACATGAACCTTGCTCTTATCGATGCAGCTGTTAACGCAACTGAAGAAGTTGTTATTCCGGCATCAACAGACGGAGTTGGCTGCGTAGATAATGTTAAACTTATACCGGATAACGCAACAGAATTTGCTAAGAAAATCATTGAACCTTCAATGAGACAAAAAGGTGATGATATTCCTGTTTCAGCAATGAGCGTTGATGGTGTAATTCCTACAGGCACAGCTTGTTTGGAAAAACGTGGTATCGCACCTCGTGTACCAAAATGGAACAGTGCAAATTGTATTCAATGCGGTATTTGTGCAAGTGCATGCCCTCACG
>JBJFBU010000087.1:0-11693 GCA_051888595.1 Candidatus Gastranaerophilaceae bacterium
AGAAAAAGTTATTTTAAAAGAAGTAAAAGAATTATCAAAACATCTATCTAACTTCAAAAGACCTACATCAATTGTTTTCTCAAGAGAACCTTTACCAAGAACTGCAACTAAAAAAGTTAAACGTAAAGAAATCAAACAAGAATACGATGCGAAACATTAAGATATCGTAATAATTAACTAAAAGCGAAAACTGATAATAGTTTTCGCTTTTTTAATAGCAAAATTTGTAAACTTTTAAAAACTTATATTAAAATATTGTTACAACATTTATACAAGCAATATTGATAACAATTTTCACTTATTTAAGTGCAAAAAATAAGTCGTACCACTACCTATCGATTTAGGCAAATACTGACTCCTTAACTAACACCTCTTAACTAAAGTTATGATACCCACAAAGGTTGTCTTAATGCTGCTGTGTTTCCACCCTGACATGGTTCGACATTTTATGCCACCACAATTTAGCTCGTCAACAATGCTAACTAACTCATCAATACTCACAAAAACCTCACAGTAGGCTCTGCACCTCGCTAAAGCGTTCGAGTCGAGAGATCCGCTAAGTCCCCGTGGAGTACGACTTGAATATATTTTAAATTAAAAAATAAAATTAAGCAATAGTTACCAAAATTCATAAAATTTAATTTATCGTATTAATATGTACCATGTCATAAAAAAAAGTGGTATAATTAATATAATAATTAAAATTAAGCATGGGTAAAAACCACACTAACACACGTTAGGATGCTTAAATAATAGTATATATTTCAAGATTAGGAGATTTAAAAAGCATGGAAAAAGACATGGAAAAAATTATCAAACGTGATGGTGAAATAGCCGAATTTGACTCTTCAAAAATCACGAATGCTATAGAAAAAGCCTCTCGTATCACAAAAGAAATTGATGAAAAAACTGCACAACAATTGACAAGAAACGTCATTAGTATCATCAAAAACTTTGTAAGAGAAAAACAATCAAACTTAAAGGCTCCTTCTATCGAAGAAATTCAAGATGTAGTAGAACAAGTTTTATTATCTTCTGAATATAAACAAACAGCAAAAGCATTTATTTTGTATCGTGAACAACACAACAAATTAAGAGATTTTGCTAAGAATGCATCTGTTGATATGACAGATGATTACTTAAAAGAAATTGACTGGAAAGTTAATGAAAACTCAAACATGGGTTATTCAATCCAAGGTTTGAATAATTACATTGCTTCAAACATTTCAAAAAGCTACTGGTTAAACAAAATTTATCCAGACAACATTAAAGATGCTCACAATAAAGGTGACATCCATATTCATGATTTAAACATCTTGGCTTCATATTGTGTAGGTTGGGATTTAAAAGACCTTTTGATGGAAGGATTTAAAGGTGTTGAAGGAAAAGTTCAATCTGCTCCTGCAAAACACTTTAGAACAGCATTAGGTCAAATAGTAAACTTTATGTATACTCTACAGGGTGAAGCTGCTGGTGCACAAGCATTTTCAAACTTTGATACATTATTAGCTCCGTTCATCAGATATGACAAATTGAATTATGCTCAAGTTCTTCAAGCTATGCAAGAATTTGTATTTAATATGAATGTACCAACTCGTGTTGGTTTTCAAACTCCATTTTCAAATATAACAATGGATTTGACAGTACCAAGTTATTACAAAGATCAAGGTGTAATTATTGGTGGTGAAATAATGGAAGATACATATGGTGACTTCCAAGAAGAAATGAACATGATTAATAAAGCATTCTTTGAAGTTATGATGAAAGGTGATGCTTCTGGTAGAGTATTCACTTTCCCAATACCAACATATAACATTACTAAAGACTTTGATTGGAATAATAAAGACTTGGACGGTTTATGGGAAATTACGGCAAAATATGGTATTCCAAACTTTTCAAACTTTGTAAATTCTGACTTAAATCCAGAAGATGCACGTTCAATGTGTTGTCGTTTGAGAATTGATAACAGACAACTTGAATATCGTGGCGGTGGTTTATTTGGTTCTAACCCTCTAACAGGTTCAATTGGTGTTGTTACAATAAACTTACCAAAAATTGGTTACTTAGCTAATAATGAAAATGAATTCTTCAAAATGCTAACAGATAAAATGCTATTAGCTAAAGAATCTTTGGAAATTAAAAGAAAATTAGTTGAAAAATTCACAGCAAACAATTTGTATCCATATACAAAATACTACTTAAGAGATATTAATGCTAGATTTAAACAATACTGGAAAAATCATTTTTCAACAATAGGCTTAATTGGTATGAATGAGGCTTGTTTAAATTTGTTTGGTGAAAGTATTACAACTGAAAAAGGTCATGCTTTTGCAATAAAAGTTATGGACTTTATGAGAGCAGAAATCATAAAATATCAAGAAGAAACAGGTAACCATTATAACCTTGAAGCAACTCCAGCTGAAGGTACAACGTACAGACTTGCTAAACTTGATAAAGAAACTTATCCTGACATCATCACTGCAAATGATGAAGGCGAACCTTACTATACAAATTCAACACATGCACCTGTAAACTATACAGATGACGTTTTTGAATTGTTAGATATGCAAGATAATTTACAAACAAAATACACAGGTGGTACAACAGTTCACGTTTTTGCAGGTGAAAGATGTCATAATACTGAAACAATGAAGAATTTCGTAAAAAAAGTATGCGAAAATTATAAGCTTCCATACTTTACATTCTCTCCAACATTCAGTATCTGCCCTAATCACGGCTATATAGTAGGCGAACACGAAACTTGTCCAACTTGTGGTGATGATTGCGAAATTTATTCAAGAGTTGTTGGATTTATAAGACCTGTAAAACAATGGAATAAAGGTAAACGAGCAGAATTCAAAAACAGAAAAACTTTTGATATAAACAACAACCTTAGAAATCATGAAGGACGAGAAGAATGTCTTTTAAAATAGGCGGATTGCAAAAATCAACTTTTATTGATTTTCCAAATAAGCTTGCTTGTATTATTTTTACACAAGGTTGCAATTTTCGTTGTGGCTATTGCCATAACCCCGAATTATTCGAAAATAAAGAGCCCACAGTTGAACTGTCGGCTCTTTATGACTTTTTAAAAAGTCGTATTGGCAAACTTGACGGTGTTGTTATTACAGGTGGCGAACCAACTTTGCAAAAAGATTTGAAAGAAGTTATAAAACAAATAAAATCAATGGGTTTTTTAGTAAAGCTCGATACAAACGGATCAAATCCTGATATTATAAGAGAGTTAATCGAAGCAAATCTTGTTGATTATATTGCAATGGACGTAAAAGCACCATTAAATAAATATAATTTAATCACAAATACAAACATCGACACTAATAAAATAAAAACAAGTATTGATTTGCTAATAAATAGTGACATTGATTATGAATTTAGAACTACAGTTTTGAAAAATCAATTGACAGTTAATGATTTAATTAATATTGGTGAATTAATAAAAGGTGCTAAAAAGTACTATTTACAAGAATTTGTACCTTCAAAAATTTTAGATGAAACTCTTGCAAATGAAAAAAGTTACAATGACGAAGAATTCAAACAAATTTGTGTAATTCTTGAGGAATATGTTAATTCTGTAGAATTTAGATAATTTTTTATTAAAAACAACAAAGTCATGTCCAAAACAATGTCAAATATGGAGTTTGGGCATGTTTTTTATAAAAACTCAACCATGTAAAGTATTGCGATTTTAAAATAAAATGTCAAAATATACATTGTAAACGGAAAGTTTACAGCCGAATAAATAGACTTGACAAAGAGGACATAATAAATACATGGTTGAAAGTGCATCTTACTTAGGTAGCTACTCAAGTTATCCACTCTTGTTTGCAATCAATAGCCAAAATTCAACAATACAATCTAATGAAAAAACTCAAGAAAACAACTCCCCAGAAGGTGTTTTCAGTCAAATAATTGACGAAATGAATGCAAACATTGAAAACAATCTTAAGCAATCAACAGACGATAATACTTTGACATCTAATAGTATTTCAGATGAACAATTTGGACCACCTGCAGGAATGAATATTTCCGGATTAGATATGGCCAATTTTAGTATAGATACACAAACCAGCGAAAATATCTCTGGTGAAAATTCAATAGATAATGCTGATTTTGGCGAAAAAGTATCTCAAAATTCAGATTTATCATCTGCATCTGGAGAGAATGAAAATAATGAAAATAAAGAAGATAATCCAATGGATACAAACAAAGACGGTATTGTTTCTCTAAAAGAAATGATGACATATTTTGGAATAAAACAATATGATGAAACAGCTACAAATACAGCAACAATGCAAAATGATGACATCTTTGATTTAATGGTATAACTCCATAAATATAATAAAAATATATAAATTAATCTTATTACTATCCATATTTTCTCGGTGAATCTAATAGATTCACCTTTTTATTATGCATAAAAAAAAGAGTACCAAATAATCAGTACCCTTTTTCATATATTTTATTATTGTAATTACAATCTTACATCTGGAAGTGCTACAAGGTCTGTTTTAACCTTTTTAATCCAATCTTTAGCACTTGGTTCTGCTTTTGTCCAGTTTACAGAACACAAACCTCTTTGAACCCAAACTAGTTGTTTAAAGAATTCATTTTGAGCATTTGCTGCTGCTGTTTTTGAATTAAAGTATGTAGCTTCAGCATCTAACATTTGAGCAATACCTACTTTGTTATGTAAATATTGAACTTTAACATTTTCATAGTTTTCTTTTGCAGCAAACATCGCTTTATAATCTTTTTCGATACTAAAGTAACAAGATAAAGCTTTATTTACAACTTGTCTAATGTGTTCCTCAAGAGTTGTTTTAATTGCTGTTTCTTGAGTTTCTAATTGTTTCAACTCAGCATTAATACGTTGGATTTCAGCAATTTTTTGACCACCCTCAATTGGAGTCCATTTAGCAAAGATACCTAATCTGTGGTAAGAAGATTCAGAGTGCATAGCATTCAATGGTAAACTTGTTAATGTATAACCACTTAAAGTACCGCTTGGATATGAACCTAAATATGTTTTCCCAGGGATAGGACCCGCTATATCAGAACCATATTGTCTACCAATCAAGTTTTGATATTGGTAAGATATTTTTGCATCTGGAAGAATGAATTTTTGAATGTACATAGAACGTTCATTCTTTTTCATAGCCATTGCAGTTCTTAATTTAATCAATTCAGGAGCTACGTTAAAAGATTCATCAACTAACATTTGAGTGAATTTTTCTAATGCACTTGGAGTTCTTACATAATCTAGAATATTTAATTCAGATGTATAGAAAGCAGGGTCATTAGCTTTCAATTCAGCTAATTCAAAGTTTTGATTTTGTTTTTCGTTCAAGAATTTGCTAATCGCAATTTTTACATTTTTGTAATCAGCAGTCATATCAAGTAATTTTTGTTCCGAAATACTCAATTGACTTGCCCAACGCATAACTTCTTCTTTACCGCAATAGCCCATTTTTTCACGAACTCTTGCAATTGCTAAGTTTTCACGAGCTTCTTTAACATATTCTTGTTGAATACCAATTTGATTTCTTAAAATCAAAGTATCAATATATAAGTTTGCAATATTAATACCCATATTTTGTTCTGTAATCTTGTATTCAGCTTTTTCAAACTTAACTTTTTTGTTCTTGATTAAAATGTTTGTAACTAAAGCTGGAGAATAGATAACTTGGTCAACTTCAAAACCAAATACACCAGTCTTTTCAGGAATTAACAACGCAGCTGATTCTGCATAACTATCATTATATTGTTGATAACCTAAAGTTACTGATGCTGTTGGTAAATATTTCAATCTAGCAACCCAAGCAGCTTTTCTTGCAGCTTTTACAAGATAAGATTTTTGTTCAATATCCAAGTTTTGTTCATCTAATTTGTTAAAAATAGCAGATAAAGTGTATTTTGGAACAGGTTTGTGTGAAATAACTTTTGCGTTATTCAACAGTCTTAAAGGTGGTTCGTAACCAACTTTTTCGCAAGTATCAGCATTTACATAAAGAATATCATCTTCGTAAAACATAATTTTTTCAGGTGCAATTTTCTTACCATCTAATACACTCTTGATATTGAATGACATTGCATTTGAAATTTTTCTATCCAAATCTAATGCACCTGAACCTAACATACATCCAACATTAACGTCACTTTCACCAAGTACAGAGAAAGTTTTAATCTTTCTTGCATTCATCTTGTTGAACATGTCACCAACTTGAGCCATTGTTAATGTGAATTGGGGTAAAATCAAGGCTGCATCCACATCTTGTGGAATTTTAGCCATTGCAGTATCTACACTGCTTCCAACCGGAACTACAACTAATTTAATAGATTTATCAGTCAATTTGCTTGAGATAAAGCTATTCCAATCTTTTCTAGTTCTATAATAATTTTCGTTCATCATAACTGCAACTTTTTTGAATTGAGTTAAGCGATGGAACAATTCCAACTTCTGTGTAAACTGTGATACTGGTGAGAAAAAACCTGTTCCGAAATCTCTCAAACCGTATTGATCAACTGTTACAACCATTTTTCTTTTATTCTTTAATCCAGACATATATTTAGATGATAAATAACCTAAAGCAACGACTGTTGTTGCATTCGACTGCAATGCTCTATTACATTGGTATTTAACACCATTTTCTGTCCAATCACCTACAAAAACTAAATTTGAAGGGAATTGAACTGTTGTGCCTTTATCCATTGTTTTCTGGATAGAAGCTTTAAAATTCTTCAAAAAGTAATCGTTTGCTGGCGATTTTCCATCTAACACAAATGCAATCTTAACAACGTGTGCAGCTTGTGCCGGATGTACAAACCAATCTGTACAAATTACAGAGGACAAAATAAAAATCGCACACAATAAACTACTAACTAACTTTTTCATAAATTTTCCTATCTCGTTGTGAATATAACTTGTTTTTGTTATCAAAATAATAACATCTAGTATTAAATACTACTATACTAAGAAAAGCATGTTTTTTTTTCAATAAATTGTGACATTTATGTAACATTTAAAAATTTCACTGCAAACTTTAATACAGTGAAATTTTTAAATATTTTTATAAAACTATATTAAACTTTTACGCACTTAACTTTCGATTTACTAAACCAAGATGTACGAGTACGGTTTTGTACTACATAGTCTTTAATGCCATCTGCAATAGCTTCTGCATATTTTTGTCTAAAAGAATCATTCATAAGTAATTCATTATCATAAGGGTTAATAATATAAGCTGTTTCAACCAAAACACTTACAGCTGAAGTATTTCTAACAACTGCAAAACTTGCTTGATGGACACCATCATTATTTACATCCATTTTTCGTATAACAGAATTCAATATTGCATCACTTAGTGGTTTTGCTTCTTCATAATAGTAAAATACACTTGAACCACGTTTTGACATCGGGTCAACAACATCAGGCAAAGAATTTGCATGAATACTTACAAAAATTTGTGCATCTTTAGTATTCGTATATTTTACTCTATCATTTAATGACATAAATCTATCTGTATGTCTTGTCATATAAACATTTGCACCCATTTTTTGCAAATTTTCTTGTAGATATTTTGCAATAGAAAGGTTAAAATCTTTTTCATAATTTCTACAACAACCGATAGCACCAAGCTCTCTGCCACCATGACCAGCATCTACAACAACTTTTATATTTTTTAGCGGTGTTTTTCTAGAAAATTTTGGTTCTTTTTTTATTTTTAAAACTAGAGTATCACCTTTATATCTAATGTCATACCCCATTAGACGTTGGTTTAAGGTAATTTTAAACACAGCCGTATTGTCAATATTTGCAGATACATTGTATATTTTAAGTTGCATAATGTCGCCTTCTGACAAAGAATATGGCGTTTTTTTAGAAAGTGCAAACTCATAAATGTAACAATCTGCAGTTTCTCTACCTCTAAAATCAAATAAAAACGCTCTTTCAAAATTTGCATTAACAAGCTTTACATCAGATTTTGCAACCCATGCCGATTGTTTTGGTGATAAATAAACTCTATACATATCACCAAGTTCACCATCAACACTAAGTTGTAAGCCTTTTTGAAAATGTGATAATCTGTTAATACCACTTTGAACAGAAGTTGAACGCATTGGAGCACCTTCTCTTGTAACTTCAACAACTTTTTTGTCCAAATATTTGTTAAAAACAGCTGGTTTATAGCTACCACCTACAAGCGGACGTTCAATTATATAAGTTTTTGTTTCTCTACCATTATCGATTTTAAATTCATTTTTTCCAGCTTGAAGTTTTACCGCTTTTGCAAAAGCACCTGTTTTATGTACTTCTATTTCACTATCGTTTATATATAATCTTTCAAATGGCATAACCGAACCAATTATAAACGATGCCGGAGCATTAACTTTCGAATATTCTTTTGTCGGATAGACAATATCCAATGCACTTGCTTGTAATTGTATTAGTGCTATTAATAATATTGTATATAAAAGTTTTTTCATGCTATGATTATAGTAAATTTAGTAAAAAAGGAAATCAACCATGCAACCTACTTTAATTTTTGATATGGACGGTGTTCTTGTGGATACAAGAAATTCTTATTGCAAACTTTTAGTTGACTGCTTTAAGCATTTTTCTAACAAGGAAATTACCTATGAAAACGACGTTATTCCAATAAAACGTTCTGGTGGCTTTAATAACGATTGGGACATTTTAAAATTGTTATTTAAACGACATAATGTAGAAGTTCCCTATCAAGACATCAAAGATTTTTATTTTGAAAATTATTGCAATAAAAATTTTGAAGGATATATCAACATCGAAGAACCTATTTTGTCAAAAGAATATGTAGAAGATTTGGCTAAAGATTATAATTTGACTATATTTACAGGTCGTTTCGAGTATGAAGCAAAACATACGTTAAAAAGATTTGGAATAATTGAATATTTTTCAAAAATAGTAGGTTTTGATTCTGTTGGTGAAGGATTTGAAAAACCTAATCCAAAAGGTGTCAATATAATAAAATCAACAACTTCTAGCGATAGAATTTATTATATGGGTGATACCGTAGATGATATGATGGCAGCAAAAGCTGGTGGCGTAATCGGTGTAGGTTGTTTACCACCTCAAGATAAAACAGATGCACTAAAAGAACGATTATACTCAGAAGGTGCCTACACAGTTTTAAATTCAACTAGAGATTTGAAAGATTTTTTACAAAAAGATTTATTAGAATTGAGTAAATAAAAGATAAATGTTGTATCAAATTCGGCATGACATTGTTAAAAATGCGGTATGGTGAAATGTCAGTCGCAACCCAGTATTTGTTACGAGATTTTTTGAAAGTTAAATGTAATAAAATTCTTAACATGATACTTGATTAAATTTTTTGATGTTATATCATAAACTTACACCGTAAATCGATAGTTATGGCGTTGGTATGCCAAATTTATCGTAGGGAGTGAGGTTTAATCCTCAACACATAGTAAAAAGGAGAAACAAAATGCCAAAAATGAAAACACACAAGTCTGGTGCAAAACGTTACAAAGTAACTGGCACTGGCAAAATTACTCGCAGAAAAGCAGGAATTGGCCACTTATTAGCAAACAAATCTGCTAGCAGAAAAAGAAAGTTGTTCAAAACAACTGAAATCGCTGCTTCACAATTAGATTTAGTTTCAAAAGAGTTACCATACAAAAAGTATTCAAGATAGGAGTGGACAATGAGAGTAAAACGCGGTAATGTATGTCGCAATAGACATAAAAAAATCTTAAAATTAGCTAAAGGTTTCAAAGGTGCAAGAAGCAGAATATTTAAAGTTGCTAATTGTGCTGTTATGAAAGCATTAAAATATGCTTACAGAGATAGAAGAGCTACTAAACGCAACATGAGAAGATTATGGATTGTTAGAATTAACGCTGCTGTTAGAGAAAACGGCATGAGCTATTCTAGATTCGTTAATGCTTGCAAAAAAGCTAACATCGTTGTAAACAGAAAAATGCTTGCTGACTTAGCTGTAAATGATAAAGAAGCATTCCAAGTTGTATTTGAAGCTGCTAAAGCTGCTGTATAATTTAGAATTTCTTTATGTAGATTTAAAGGCGGTTGAAATGAAACATTTCAACCGCCTTTTTTATTATGAATATTTTAAATAAAGATACTCTAAACAAGTATTGCATGACAAAACTAAAATGCTGAATGACAGAAGAAAATCGTCAAGACACATACACATTTTAAATTTAACCGACTAAACAGGGCATGAAACAATTTGTTTCATGCCCTGTTTAAATATTTATATTAAATTTCCCTAATCAATTTTGAATTCATCACCATGAGTTTGTGGTGCTTTTGATGGATAATTTTGTTTTAATGGATCATATCCACCAGAAGATTCAGTTCTCAATTTTTCCATATAGATTTGTGCATTTTTTACGCTTTGTTGTAATTGGTTCAAATTATTATCCAAACCTACAAGAACTTGGTCAGCGTAAGCATCTGCACCTTCTTTTGTTCTCATCGCATCATCATGTGCTTGATTTCTAAAGTTTTCTGCATCTTCCAATGCTTTTCTCTTTATTTCTTCGCATTCAGCAATAACTTGTTCCTTAATTAATTCAGCTTCTTTTTGCACTTGACGCATTAATTCAGATTCACTTAACATTCTATTTGCTTCATTTTGAGCATCTAGAACAATCTTTTCAGCCTTTTGTTGAGCTTCCATTTGTAATTCTTCTTTTCTGCGTAAAAGTCTTCTTGCTTCTTGCACTTCTTGTGGAAGTGAACCATAAATGCTATCTATAATTGATTCTACTTCTTTTAATTTTATTGCTACTAAATAATTTGGAAGTATAGGAAAACTTCTTTCCAATATAATTTCTAGTCTTTTCAATAAATCATATATTTCGTTTTTTTGAACGCTCATTTCCTAATATAACCTTTCGACATAGTGTAATAATTTTATTGTACAACAGTATGAATTTAATTGTCAAACCATGATTTCATAAAGTTTTTAGCTATTTTGAAAACTTGTTTTTTAGGTAATTTACAACCACTTCTGGAACAAATTTTGAAATATCCCCACCAAAATCAAAAACTTCTTTTACTGATGATGATGAAATAAAGTTATATTTTGGACGTGTTGTAAGAAAAATTGTTTTTATATCTTTTTCTAGTGCACTATTTGTTTGTGATAACTGCATCTCAAACTCAAAATCTGAAACAGCTCTTAAGCCACGGATTAAGACTTTTGCACCCTTTTGTTTTGCATATTCAACTGTCAATCCTTCAAAACTATCAACTTCAACATTCTCAAAGTTTTCAACACATTGTTTTATAACTTCAACTCTTTCTTCCACTGTCAAAAGACCATTCTTTGTAGGATTGTTAGCCACTGCAATTATTACTTTATCAAAAATTTCAGAACTTGTTTTTAATACATCTAAATGTCCGTTTGTAATCGGGTCAAAACTTCCTGGATATATTGCTGTTTTCATCTATTACCTTCCAATATTATATGCATATTTATACTTTATAAATTATACTTCAAACATGAAATATTAATATTTTGTTTATTTTTTAAGTATTTTGCAAAAATGATATTAATATAGTAAATGTAGAGAAAAAGTAATTAAATTTTAAATAAAGAAAGGCACAAAAAATGGCAAAGACAATTGGTATTGACTTAGGTACA
>JBJFBU010000088.1:0-11647 GCA_051888595.1 Candidatus Gastranaerophilaceae bacterium
AGTTTCATTTGAAAAAGAAGGAACAAAAAAGCATTGAGAACGAGAAATTATTGTTGATATTAAATCATTTTTATCTCTTGTTAAAAAGAAGAAGGTTGTTTTTGAAGGAGGTTCTTCAATAGTTTTTAAAAGAGCATTAGCTGTTTCTTCTTGAAAATTGTATCTATTTAATCCTTTAATATTGTTGTCATCATCTTTGTCACAAAATATAAAAACTCTATGAAAATCAGAAGAATTTAAAAGTGACTGTTTTATTTCTTGAGCTTGTTTTACTGAAATAACAGTTTTAGAATCATCATTATCAGGTTTGTTATCAACTCTTGAAATTGTTAAAACAGCAGGGTGTTCTCCATTTTTTATCCATTTACAATTTAGACAATCGCAATCATAGATTTGTTTTTCCTTGCAATTTAGTAATTGAGCAATATATAATGCTAAATCGTATTGGGATTGAATATCATTTCCGTAAAATAAAATGCTATGTGCAATAGCTTTTTGTGAATTTTTTATACCGTTTTCGAAATATTTTTTTAAAAAAGGATATCTATCTAAGGAAGGCATTTTGAACCTCACTTTCGATATCTGCAGTAGTACCTGATTTTATTTTAAACTCTGCATTTGTAAGATTTTCTTTTAAATGTACTAAGTTTTTCAAACTTTGATTTTTTGACACTTTTAAAATTGCATTGACTTGTTTTGCAGACATTCCTGTAGCTTCAACAATTTCATCTATAGATTTGTTGGCGTTTATTTTTAATAAAATTCTTTTTCTTAAAATTGTTTGAGTTGCAGATAAAATTTCCAACGGGTGTTTTTTATCAAGCAAATGATTGTATTCTACTAATGCTTTGTCAAAATTTTGCGACATAAGCAATTCGATAAAATTGAATAAATCTTCGTTTGATATACAAATTTCTTTTACCATGCTTTTGGTAATATTTTTTTCAGGATATGCAAGTAATTTTAATTTATCCAATTCAAAATCAAATTCTCTCAAATTATTACCAATTTGTTCAATTAAAGAGTCGATAACATCTTGTTCTAGCGTAATTCCTTTTGCTTTTGCAAGTTTTTTTAGCCATGCTGATAAATCTTGTTTGCCGTAATAATTAAGTTTAAAAGTTGAAAATTCCTGAGCATTATATTTAGAAAGAATTTTGAAAATTTTCTTTCTTGAATCAAGCTTTTTATTTTCATTTCTTGGTAAAGTCGCAACAAAAACAACATCGGAATTCTCCATATTGTTTTCCAATGCACTTTCAATTTCTTTTAATTGGCTATCTTCGAAGCTTTTTTCAAAATATTTATTACAGTCAATCACAGTAAGCATTTTGCCAAACATCAATCCCTGAACTCTTAAAGCTTCAATCAAATCAGGAAAAGTTGGATTGTCCAAATGCCTATAATTCATAGCTGTAAAATTTTTATCCAAGCTTTTTTTTTGTGCTTCAATAGCTTTTTCTATATTGTAATCTTCGTCACCATAAAAGAAATATACTGTCATAATTTTATGATTCTATAAGTAAACTTGAACCGATAACACCAGCATTGTTGCCTAATTGAGCAGAAACAATTTCAACTGCAGATGCAGAAATTGGCATTGTTCTTTTTTGTAAAGCTTCTTTAATAGGATTTAGAAGTAAATCTCCGCAACCAGCAACGCCACCGCCAATAATGATTTTTTCCGGATTTAATAAATTAACAACACTAGCAAGTCCAGTGCCTAAATATTCACCCATAATTTTATAAATTCTATTAGCAACGCCATCACCTTTTAATGCAGCTTGAGCTACAATATAAGGTGTTATTTCTCCATTTTCTGCCATTTCTCTATATTTTGTAGATTTTCCACCTTTTAAATATTCTTCTGCCATAGCAACGATTGCAGGTCCAGAAACGTAAGCTTCCAAACATCCATAATCTCCGCAACCACATAGTTTGTCACCATTTGCAAATAATTTAATATGACCAATTTCGCCCGCAGCGTTGCTTGCTCCCCTAACTAATTTTCCGTTTAAAACAATACCTGAGCCGATACCTGTTCCAACAGTAATACAAATTAGGTTTTCACAGCCTTTTCCTGCACCATAGTTAAGTTCTCCAAGTGCTGCACAACGTACATCATTATCTATTCTTGTAGGAATTCCAAATTCTTTTTCTATAATTTCAGCAATTGGAACATCTATCCAACCTGGAATGTTTGGTAAACATTTTACAATACCATTTTTATAGTCAATTTGTCCTGGAAAACCAAAACCAATTCCTTCAATGTTAGATTTATTTGAATTTGTTTCACTCATTAATGTTGAAATGATTTGTTTCATATTGTTTACAGTATATTCATACCCCATTTCTGAACGTGTTGGGATAGAATTTGAATAAAGTATATTACCTTTTTTATCAACTAATGCGATTTTTATATTTGTACCACCTACATCAATTCCAATTCTATTCTTAGCCATAATTTTTCCTCTTTCTGCTTAACATAATAGTATGACAAAAATATATTATTGTCATGTTATTTTACTTAAAATTAAGTAAAAAAAAGTTTGCCGAATTTCGACAAACATTAAATAAACACGAGGATATTAAGAGAGAGAGTATAAAATCTTTTTTCTATATCAAACTATATAAAAATTTGTTCAATATATTGAATAAATTAAAAACGTTATATTTTTGTTTTTTAAATTTTCCTTTTTCTGTTTTGTAATCCTTACTCCTATATTAAGTATTTTTCAATTAAAAAATTGCCTTTTTAGTATTCATGCATATTTTAGCCCATTGCTAATCAATTTAGACATGCTTTTATTTTTACTTTTTGCAAAATTAGCTATGTCATAATAGTTTCAATACAACGCTTTAAATTTATCAACCAATATAAAATTTAAACTTATAATTTTTGACAGATTTGGCAACTTGCCCCACCAAATAACATTGTATGTTTTTCTTTTAAATGTAAATTATGCTCTTTAAATAATCCGATAAGTGCATTTTCGTTGAAGAAAAGTTGTTTGGATTTTACTAAATATTCATAAGGCAAAATGTTTTTATAAAAAATTTTTACTAAGTGTGGAATAATTAAGTCAAATAAACAATCTCCAAGAAAGTTTTTTTTACCAAAATCAAGGTGCATAAAAATTCCATTTGGTTTTAAAACTCTATAGATTTCATCAAGTGCTTTGCTATAATTTTCAATATTTCTTAGTCCAAAACTTATTGTGACAATATCAAAGGTGTTGTCTTTAAATGGTAAATTTGTGCAATCAGCTTTAGTAAATTCTACCCATGGATATTTTTTATTGGCAATTTCAAGCATTTTTTCTGAAAAATCAATACCCGTTACATCACAAGATTTATCAAAAAATCCTGCAATATCTCCAGTTCCAGTACAGACATCAAGTACTTTTGTATTTTTTGCTTTTAAATATTTAACTGCCTTTTTTTTTATACGAATATGCTGTCCAAATGACATAATGTTATTGTTAAAATCATACATTCGTGCAATGTTGTTAAACATTTGTTCTATTTTTAAAGGAGTTTTGTCCATATAAATTAAAATATCAAATTGGTTAAGATTTGTAAAGTAACATGTGGATATTTCATAACAAATCATTAAGAAAAAAGTACTCTAAATAAATGAAATTTAAAGAAGCCTGTCAAACAAAAAGATTAAATTTTTTGAATTTACTAAAATACAAAAAAAAATGTACGAAGTAAATAGTACAGGAAAAAAAGGTCAAAAAAAAAATAGCAAAAGCGAGGTGTATTATGAACGGATTTAGTCCAGTAAATTTCAATTCAAAAATTCCATCAATGAACAGTGGAATGACTTTTGGTAGAATTTCAAACATTGAATCTACAGAAAAAACAAGTAGTTTTAAAGATGTAATGACAAATATGGTTTCAAATATTAATGACCAAATGAATAAACCAGATGATTTGCTAACAAAAGCAGCTTGCGGAGATCAAGGTGTAGATGTTCATGATGTTATGATTGCAATGTCACAAGCTGAAGTTACATTGACGGTTGCGACAAACGCTGTTTCAAAAGTCATTCAAGCGTATGATAAAATTACACAAATTCAAGTATAGAATTAAAATACCAAAAAGATTTTATAATCGAAAAAGCAAAGTGGGGAGAATATGGATTTTAAGAAAATATTAGAAAATAAGCCCTTATTATATGGTATAATTGCAGCCGTTGCCGTTGTATTGGCTTTTGGGATAATGGCAACAATAATGATTGCTGGCGGTAAATCTTCTTCAAATGAAGCTAAAATGATTAGTGAAAAGCCAATACAAGAAGATTTAGTGTTACTTACTACAGATAATATTGGTAAAGCTATTGAAATCCAAGCACTACTTGCAAAAGTTGGTATTACCGCATCAAGAAGCTTAGATGGTACAAAATCTTCAATTGTTTTAAGAAAAGGTACATATAATCAAAGTCAAAGAGATGCTGCACTTTTAGAAATTGTTAAAAGTGGTTTGATGGATCAAAATGTTGGTCTTGAAATTTTTGATAAAGGTGATTTTACTTCGACAAAAGAAGATAAGAGAATTCGTTTAGCAAGAGCAATAAATGGCGAACTTGCAAGATTAATAAGAAAAATGGATGGAATTGATAATGCATCTGTATTTATTTCAATTCCTGAACAAACTATGTTTTCTTCAATGCAAAAGCCGGTAACAGCAACTGTTCAATTAACAACAACATCAAATGGTGAAAAATTACCACCATTAAAAATAAAAGCGATTACAAACTTGTTATTAGGTAGTGTTACTGGTTTAACAGCTGACAATATCTCAATTACAGATACAAATGGTAATGTTTATTCAAGCATAATTGGTGTTGAAGATGAAATGCTTCAAAAAATTGAAGAAAATGATAAATATATGCAACAAAAAGTAAATGCTCAATTGGATAGATTGATTGGTAAGGGTAATTATGTGGTTACTGTAAGTACTTCTTTAAAACAATCACCAGTTGAAAAATCAAGTATAATTTATGACCCTAAACAAAAAGCTTCAGTGTCAGAACAAACATTTGTTGAAGGTTTAGGTGATGAATCTTCTGATAATAGCAAAGGTACAGGACGTGCAAATGCAGTAAGTTTATATCTTCCAAACGGATTAAATCCAGCATTAGGTACTTCTAGTCAAGCATCTGTATCTTCTCAAAATAGAAATTATTCAAGACAAGCTAGAGAAACTCAATATGGTGTAAGTAAAACTCAAATTAATGAATACATGAAACCTGGGGTAATTGAAGAAATTTCTATTGCTGTAACGTTAGAAAAAAATGCATTGCCAACAGATGCAACATTAGAAGAAATGAAAGAATTAATAGCAAGATCAGCAAGTCCAAAAGTTAAGCCTGAAAATGTAACAATAGCATTATCAGAAACAATTGAACCATATCTTGCAACAGATAGACCAGAAAACTTACCAAAACCTGAAGAAACAGGTAACCCTTGGTGGTTAGCATTAGCAATGGTTGGTGTATGCTTAACAGGTGGCTACATAGTAGTTTCAAGTAAGATTAAAGCTAACCAACTTGCTCAACAACAAGAAATGCAAGCTTTAAGAAATAAATCAACAGAACAAGAGGAACAATTGCGAGATGTAAGCATTAAGGCTGCAGAATTGATTGAACATCAAAATCAATTACAACAAAGCTTAATAGAGCAACAACAACGTCAAGTTGTTCCACAAATTCCATCTCATGTTATAGATGAAGCTTTGGCAGCGATTAAGAGTGACGTTGATGCATTAGATCCAAATGAAACAGGAGAGAAAATTAAAAGTTGGATAGAACAAGCATAATATTGTTGCAAATGTAACAAAGAAAAATAGAGAAGAAGAAACATAATGCCAATAGAAGGATTTGATTATAAGCAATTTGCGAAAGACCTATCTGCACAAGCAGGTGACTTAGTACCACAAGAGTTTGATAAATTCCAAAAGGAATACATTGTAAAAACTCTTGTGAACTTTGCCAGTCTTGCTGGCGAAGCTATTTCAAATGATGCAGAAGCAGGTTTTAATGCGGATCAAGCCGTACTTTTGACTCAAATAATAGCTGAATGGTCATTTCACAAATCGGTAGACTTAATTCGTTCTGGAATTCAACCTGAATATTGGGATGGTGTAATGCAAAAAATTGCGTTTACTATTTTTGATATTGGTAAACAAACAATTAAACAAAATTTGCCACAAGATCAAATTCTTGAATTAATTGAGCATCATGTTGTGCAAGCGTACCAAGCCGCATTAGATGAATTGCAACAACGAGGCATTATTGATGAAAAAGTAAAAGAGAATGCCGCAAAGCAAAATAACTTAAATCAACTTGTAGAAGAAGTAGAAGCTCAACAAGAACAAGAGCGTCAACAGCAGGCAGCACAACAAGCACAAGCCACTCAACAATCAGGTGGACAAGTTGCACAATATGCTCAAGGTGGTAACGATAAGAAAGTCTTTAAACTTGCTTCATTGGCATTGCTGTTGAGAACATTATCTCAAGATAAAGTTTCGGTTATTTTAAATAAATTTAATCCGCAGGATGCTCAACTTGTAATTCAATATATGCAAATGCCTGATTTGGATAAAAAAGTAGATGCAAATTTAGCAATTCAATGTTTGAAAGAAATAAAAACAACATTACCAAGTAGACATTCAACGGCTCCAAATCAAATAGTTTACAGGATTAAAAATGCTTTAGCTGGTGCAACACGAGAAAAAGTTGAAGTTTTAATAAGAAATGAAAGATTAGATGTTAAAAAATTTGTAATGAGTGCATTGGCTAATGAAGTATATGAACTTCCACCAAAAATATCAAATATTATTGCCCAACATATAGAATGTAGTGTATAATATAATCAATCATGATTATTAAAAAACAAAATAAATCTGCAGAACAAAGTACCGCTTTGCAACAGCCAAGTGCAGTACAGCCTACTCAAACTGTACTGTCACAAGCAACTGTTCCAGAGCCACCTGTTGACGTGTTTGATATTGATAATATTGATTTTTCACAACGTCAAGAACGTAGAAGAGGTGATAGAAGAAGAGGCTATCGAAGAATTGACGATAGAAATTTAATATCAAGAGCACAAGAAGAAGCTGATACTATTAAAGAAACAGCGGCAAAAGAAGGTTATAGGGCTGGTTTAGAACAAGCAGAAAGTGATATTATAGATTTAAGAAACAAATTAGCAGATTTCGTTAGTTCAAAACAAGAGGTTTTTGAATATATAGCTCCAGATTTGCTTGAAATTTGTGTTGATATTGCAAAAAAAATCATTAAAAAGGAAGTGGAACAAGATCCACAATTAATATTGGATTCAATTGTAGATGTTATGAAAACTGTATCGAAGGATGAACCGAGAATTACAGTTAAAATTAATCCACTACAAGTTGATTTAGTAAAAACAGAGTTGCCTGAGTACATATCATCTAGAGGTATCGATGCAAAAATTACAGTTTTAGGTGATGATTCAATTGCAGAAGGAGGATGTATTTTGAATACAAATAATGGTATTGTAGATGCAACCTTAGATACTCAGCTTTACATTATTAAGGAAGCATTGAAAGGTATGTAATGGCAGCACAGAACGGAAGTAATGGACAACCAATAAGTGAATTTGCATTAGCGGGGTTTGTATTAGTCTTAATCCTGATTTTGCTTATGGAAATGCCTAATTGGGTTATCAATTTCTCAATCAGTATGAACATTACACTTGGTGTATTATTAATGATGATTGCCCTGTATGTTGAAAAACCGTTAGAATTGGCTGCTTTTCCTTCAATTATCCTTTTAGGTACAATGTTCCGTTTGATATTATCAATTGCATCAACTCGTTTGATTTTGTCAAAAGGTGATGCTGGTGAAGTTGTAACCGCATTTGGACATTTCGTAACTGGTGGTAACATGGTTGTAGGGGTTGTAATTTTTTTGATTATTACAATTGTACAGTTTATGGTTATCACAAAGGGTGCTGAACGTATTGCCGAAGTTTCTGCCAGATTTGCATTAGATGCGATGCCAGGTAAGCAAATGACAATTGATGCTGACTTTAACGCAGGTTTAATTTCTCCTGAAGAAGCTGTAAAAAAGCGTGAGGACTTACAAAGAGAATCAAGTTTATTTGGTTCTATGGATGGTTCTATGAAGTTCGTAAAAGGGGATACAATTGCTGGTTTAATTATTACTATAATTAACATCGTTGGTGGTTTGTGCGTAGGTTGTCTTATGAATCAAATGCCTATAGCAGATGCTATTTCGAAATATACTATTTTAACAATTGGTGATGGTTTGTCATCACAATTACCATCTTTATTAATGTCAATTGCGGCTGGTATATTTATGACTCGTGCGTCTGGTGCAAATTCATTGGGTTCAGATTTGGTTGTTCAAATTACAGGAAAACCTAACGCATTATTTTTAGCATCAGGTTTCTTAATTTTAATTGCATTATCAAGTCCTGTAACAGGTTTACCTTGGTTACCATTTACATTATTTGCTTTGGGACTTTCAGGTGCTGGTTTATCCGTTCTTGTAAACGCAGATGTTCAATCACAATTGGGACAATTGGAAAGTGTTCGTCAAAATATGCAAGATTTGGTTAATCCAAATAGAATGTATGAAAGACTAGGCGTTGACGTTTTAAGTTTACAAGTCGGTGCTGGATTGTTGGTAATTGCTGACCCAGATCAAGAAGGTCAATTGCTTGCAAAGATTGCAGCATTAAGACAACGTGTAACAGATGAATTAGGTTACATCTTGCCAAATATTAGAATTATGGATTCATCTGCATTGGAAGCAAATGAATATTTGATTGCTATTCGTGGTAATACTGTAGCGACAGGTTTTGTATACCCAGGAAAATATATGGTTATATCAGATCAATGGGATTCTGTAAGAACAGAAGTGCCAGAAGATGCAATTGTTGGTGTTGACCCAACATATCAAACTCAAGCATATTGGGTATCAGAGGAAGATGCAAAATCAACCAAAGCGATTACTGCAGTAGATGCAACGGATGTTGTTATTACACACTTGCAAGAAATAACAAGAAAACACGTTGATGATATTATGACAAAAACAGACGTGTTAAAATTGATGGAATTAGTTCGTTCTCAAGATCCTACTCTTGTTAATGACTTAGTTCCAACAATTATATCTACAAGTGATTTGAGAAAAATATTTGTAAACTTAATTAGAGAAAAAGTTTCAATCAAGGATATTATATTTATTTTTGAACGTTTATGTGATTATGCGAGATTTTCAAAAGAACCAGATATTTTATCAGAACGTTTGCGTGCTGCCTTAGGTCGTCAAATTTGTTTAGGTAACGTTCAAGAGGATAAAGTTTTATATGCTTTGACACTTTCTCCAGAATGGGAAAAAGTTCTAGATGATAGTTGCCAAAGAACAGAGTTAGGTACAATGTTCTTGTTAAATCCAATGCAAGTTCAAGAGTTAATAGAATCAACAGCAGCAACATTAATGAATGCTCACCAAAATATTGGTAAACAACCTGTAATTCTATGTTCTCCTCGTATAAGACTTCCTCTATATCAATTATTAGAACGTCATATTCCAACAATTGTTGTAATCTCTTATTCTGAATTGATTACAGATATTAAGGTAGAGGCAGTTGACACTATTGGTGAAAGTTACATGCAACAAGAACAACCAATGTAATATAAATGAAAGTTGATTATGATTAAAAAATTCTTGTTATTTTTAATAAAAATATATCAAAAAATTTCTAAATATACTCCACCAGTATGTAGATTTACACCAACTTGTTCTGAATATATGCGTCAAGCAATTGAGAAATATGGTGTTTTAAAAGGTTTATGGTTAGGTATAAAACGTATTTGTAAATGCCATCCTTTTCATCCTGGAGGATACGATCCATTACCATAATTTTAGAATTTGAGCTTGTGGTATAATCATTTATTATGAAGAAAATAACATTTAATATTGAAACATTAAAAACAACATTTTTTTACATTTTATTATTTTTACTAAGTACTGCAATTGCAGTTAAGTCAAAAAACTATGATTTTGACCTTTGGGCAAGATTAATAGCTGGTATGGCAATTGTTCAAACAGGTCAAATTTTGAAATTTGATTTTTTATCATATACGCCAACTCACAAGTGGTTTGACCATGAGTGGGGAGCTAGTGTTGTTTTCTATCTTGTTGAAAGTACTTTAGGGCATTTAGGATTATTATTTTTACAAGCTATATTGATATTTTTAACGATGGTTTTTCTTGTAAAAACTGTAAAAGTACGTTGTGGAGATGTTTTTAATTATAAAAATATTTTGATATATTTTATTATTTTAAATTCATTTACTGTTACCTATTCTTCTTTAATTCGGTGTCATTCTTTTACATTCTTATTTTTTATTATAGAAATTTACATATTAGAAAAAATTAGAAAATCTGGTAATTATAAATTACTATATATATTTCCGCCATTATTTTTAATTTGGGGAAACATGCATGGTGGTGTTGTTTCAGGATTAGGTATATTAGCAATTTATACAATTGGTGAATTTTTAAATAAAAAAACTTGGAAACCAATATTACTAACAGTGTTTATTTCAACGTTAATGTTATTTATCAATCCTTATGGAATTGGTTATGTAAAATTTCTAATAGATGCAACCTTAATGCCAAGAGAAGACGTTGTTGAATGGTGGTGGATTTTTCACAAATATAATTATTATTTATTTTTGTCGTTCAAATTCTCAGCATTATTTTTCTTATTTTTGGAGTTGGTTAAGATAAAAAAACTTCCGACGACGTTTGCATCTATAGATAAAACTAAGTTTTTGGTCATGTTAGTAACATTATATTTGGCAGTAAGACATGTGAAGATGATGCCATTTTTTGCAATTACAGCAACAGCATACTGTTACGAAGATATTTATTTAATGTTTAAAAACTTTAGATTTCCAAAATGGAGTATTCCGGCATTGAACGTAGTGCTATTAATGTTTGCAGTTGCAATGCTTTCTTTGCACAATTACAAGCCAATGGTAAATTTGTCGGCTTATCCAATTATGGAAGTAGAATTTGTAAGAGTTAATAAATTATCTGGTAACCTGTTGATAAATTTCGGTCTTGGCAGTTATGCATCATATAAATTATATCCACAAAACAAAATATATATGGATGGTAGATATGAAGAAGTTTACAATGAAGACCTAATGGTTGATTTAAACAACATGTACACATTGAAACATAAGCCAGATAATATTTTTAAGAAAAATATGCCAGATGTTATTATTTTGGAACAAAATTATCCAATGTTTAAATTTTTATCAGCAAGTAATACTTGGTATCTTGTTTTTAAAGGTGTAAATTTTGGAGTCTTTGTAAAAAAAGAACAATATAAAGACGATTTTATTCCTCCAAGTGGTGAATTAGACTATTACAGAAAAACATTGTTTAATACGTCAATCGCTTTTAAGGGCAAGAATAAAATTGATATAAATTCAGTAAATAGAGCAGAAATGACAAATTTAGTACCCTATGAGGCAAGAGTTAAAAAATGGTAGATAATTCATACAAATATACATGTATTTTTGGCGGAGGTGCAATTAGAGGTGTTTCTTATGTTGG
>JBJFBU010000089.1:0-11519 GCA_051888595.1 Candidatus Gastranaerophilaceae bacterium
TATTGTTATCAAGAGGACTAACTCAAGAAGATATTGGCTCTTGGGAATATTCATTTGAAGAAAAAGAAAATCAAGATTGGTCAAAAAAATGGAAAGAAAAATGGGACGTTACTCATGTTGGTGAAAATATAACAATTGTGCCAACTTGGCTTGAGTATACACCTAAAAAAGATAATGAAATTGTTATTAATCTTGATCCTGGATGTGCCTTTGGAACGGGAACTCATCAAACTACACAGCTTTGCATGAAAGCATTAGAAAAATACCTCCAAGAAGGAGAAACAATGGCAGATATCGGCATGGGTTCAGGAATTTTATCCATTCTTGCAAAGAAAATGGGGGCAAGCAAAGTTTTTGGCTGTGACAATGATGAAACAGTTATCGAAGTTGCGAAAGAAAATGCCACATTAAATAATGTAGAGTGTAACTTTGAACTGGGTACAGCTGATAAAATTACGAAAAAATTTGATTTTGTGTGTGCTAATATTTTACATAACGTACTTTTTGAAATAATGGGTGACTTAAAGAACTTAATGAAAGAAAATTCTAAAATGTCACTAAGCGGAATACTACAAGAAAAAGCACCTATTGTTTTAGAAGCAATTCACCGTGAAAATTTGAAAATTATTGATGAAATTACGCAAGATCAATGGACATCGTTTGTTGTAACAAGGTAAGTTTTTATGTTTAATTTAATTTTAATATCGCTAATAATTTGCTTTATTCTTGCAATCCCAACTGTTTTATGGAGAGTAAAAGCAGGAAAAGAGTGTGCAAAATATTTAAGTCTAGAAGAAAAAGATTTAGATTACTTAATTGGGAAAAAACCTATTTTTACAAAATATTGGATGTCTAATAGTCTTTACAAAGACTATATAGATAAAACAAAGCTTATTTTAAACGGAAATCATGAATATTTCGATTTTGCAAAATGGGGTATTGCTTTAAAAATGGACGTATATCCAGATACAATCATTCTATCAAATCTTTCTGGTATATTTTTAAAAAAAAGAGCTATTGTTTTAAGCAAAATCTCAAAAATAAATAAAAACAAACAAATAGTTGCTTTTAAAGGTGCTAATTTTAAGTTTATTGCAAACAATTTTTCACAAGAACAATTAGAAAAACTAAATGACTTAAAAAGGTAATTTATGAGAGATATTTAAAATATCACACTTTCTACAATTCAAATCATAACAAGTTTTGTAATTGTAACTCTCATTGCTATTATAGCATGCCTTCCTTCAATTAATTCTGGAGAAGAGTCTGACGTAAGACTGTTCATAATTTTTTATGTATGTACTACACAGTATTTGTTTGCCACTGGTTTGCAAATATCTATAAACACTGGATAATATTATTTTTGTATTTTTAAACACAAACGTAGTTGTATTTGACAGTACATGTGAATTTAAAGTTAAAAACAATGGGATTTAAAAAGTAATAAAAAACAATAAAGCATATAAATTTTTATGTTACTTAAGCATAAAACATTTACATAAATGGCATGCTGATCAATTAGAACAAACATAAATATAATTTTTATAATTCCTATTTTGTGCTAAGCTTTTTATGTAAAGAAACAGAAAAGGAAAAATTATGTTTGGAAAAAATAAGACTGCAATTATTATCCCAGCAAGATATGGCTCAAGTCGTTTAGAAGGTAAACCACTATTAGAAGCAAATGGTAAACCGATAATCCAATGGGTATATGAAACTGCTAAAAAAGTTAAAAACGTAGATGCAGTAATAGTTGCAACGGATGATGAAAGAATTTTTAATGCTGTAAGAAAATTTGGTGGTGATGTTGAAATGACATCAATAAATCACAAATGTGGTAGTGACAGAATTAAAGAAGTTGCAGACAGACATAAAGAATTCAAATATATAATCAATTTGCAAGGTGATGAGCCAATGATAAAGGTGGAATACATAGAAGCAGTTGTAGATGGAGTAAGAAACCATAATGCAGATATTTCAACCCTAATTTGTCCAATAAAAGACAAAAACGAGTTAGAAAAACCACAATTAGTAAAGTGCGTAATTAATAATGATGGATACGCAATGTATTTTTCACGTTCAAAAATTCCATTTGAGCGTAACGAAAATCCATCAGAATTTTATGGACACATTGGTATATATGGCTACAAACGAGAAGCTTTAATAAAAATGACGACTTCAGCACAGACATACTGTGAAATAGCAGAAAGTTTGGAACAATTAAGAGCATTGCAAATGGGAATGCGAATAAAAACGGCAATTGTAAATGAAAAACCAGTAGGTATTGACACACAAGAAGACTTTGAAGAATTTAAGAAATTAGTAAGCAAAAATGCTGTATAATCAAAGTTTTCAAAATTTTAGAAAAACATGTACTTGCAATTATTTTTTGCTTAGATTAAGATGTATTTAGAAAAATAAATTTATATTAACAAAATTTTATGTTAGAATAAAGTAGCATAGAAAACGTAAGGAAAAAACAATGACAGATAACGCAGAAATGCAAAACGAGACTGAAGACCGTCAACGAATTTTAGTAGCTGACGATGAAGCTAGTATAAGAAGAATCTTGGAAACACGTTTAAAGATGGTAGGTTACGATGTGGTTGTAGCCGAAGATGGTGAAGAAGCAATCAACGTATTCAATAAAACAAATCCAGACTTAGTTGTATTGGACGTAATGATGCCAAAAGTTGATGGCTATGGTGTAACAAGAGAAATAAGAAGAACATCAGATGTTCCAATTATTATATTAACAGCCTTAGGTGACGTTTCTGAAAGAATTACAGGCTTAGAATTAGGTGCAGATGATTATGTAATAAAACCATTTTCACCAAAAGAATTAGAAGCTCGTGTAAAAGCAGTTTTAAGAAGAACAAACAATAGGGAATCTGTTGTACCAACAGGAAAAGTAACAAAGAATGTTATTACAACAGGAAATATAAAAATAGATACAGCAAGACGTCAAGTATTCCGTAAGAATGAAAGAATTAGACTTACAGGAATGGAATTTAGTTTATTAGAATTGTTAGTAAACAATTCAGGTCAAGCATATTCAAGAAATGAAATCTTGCAACATGTATGGGCATATCCACCAGATCACAGAATTGATACTCGTGTAGTAGATGTACATATATCAAGATTACGTTCAAAATTGGAAACAGATCCTGCAAATCCAGAGTTAATTCTAACAGCTCGTGGTATTGGTTATATGTTCCAAAGAATAAATTAGTAAAAAGTAAAAAAGAATTGGGTGGCGGGTGTCGTCAAGTGGTTAAGACCTCGGATTGTGGTTCCGATATACATGGGTTCGAATCCCATCATCCGCCCCAACAAATTTTAAGACCTCAAAAGAGGTCTTTTTTACTGTAATAATAAGGTTTTTTAGAGTTCGAGCGAGAAAAACAAAAAGAAATTTTATTGATATTATTTAAAATATGTGATAAAAAAGAAAAAGCAGAGTAAAAGAATCTCTTTTCAAAAGGTAGCTAACCGACAAAAACACTGAAGACCTCGGGTTAGTTTCCCGACTAGAAAGGGGGTTATTATGGATAAATTCAATTTAAGTTTATTTTTAATCTTTTTGATTTTATACATATTAAAAAATGGCTCTTACCTAAAATAGATAAGAACCACTTTTGACCTCTAACAGAGATTCTGGTAGCTTGGCAAACTACCATCTGCTATTTATATTATAAACCATTTTTCTCGATTTTCAACCCCTCTAAATACATTTTTACTCTTTCATATAGTAAGATTGTATCTGCTTTATATAATACAGGTTGTAAAATTTTGTTAAAAAGTTCGAGCAAAGTCCAATCATCCGCCCCATTTAAAAAACTCCTTCGGGAGTTTTTTATTGAAAAATTATCCTCAGATTTAGAAGCTTAAACGGAAGCTTAACAGGCTATTCAGGTAGAATAAAAACAAAGATTAAACTACTTGAACATGTGTGTGGATAAAATGGTTTATACATTCCCAAACACTCTACAGCACCATAAAGAATACCTTTTTAGGTAATGGATTTACCTTTAAAATAAATTTTTAAAATTTTATTTTTCATGGCTTGAAAGAGGTAAAAAATGAGTTATAATATATGTGTATACTTTTATATATACACTGTGTCACTAAAATAGCAAATAACAATGGAGGTACAAATGCCAGAAATTCCAAGATGGTTAATCGTATCCGTTGCAGTAGTTGTTGTTGGGTGGATAATAACCCAAACTGCTGGATTTGTTGGAAAAGTTAGCACTACTGTTGGCAAAGCAAACCAAAGTATTGAAACACAACAAACTGACTTTTCTAAGACAATGAACCAAAATTACTAAGCCTGCATTTACACATTAAAAACGTATGAAAAAAGAACAAGTTTAAAACTTGTAGTTTTGTGGTGCAAAAAACGGAAATTAATGCAAAAAGTTCTCATATACTGAGAACTTTTTGTTTGTCTATTTTATAAATCTTCAATATATAATTTTTCATCCAAAAGAATTTTATTCATGTTCAGAATAAGTTTTATTTGGTTATTGGCTATAACTTCGGAATGAATATATGGGTCGTCTATGTTAAAATTTCTGTTATTAATTTGCTCTTCTGAAATATCAAGAATTTCAAAAATTTCATCAACAAGAAAACCCATTTTATATTCTTGCGAGTCTATAATAATAATTTTATTTTTACCTGAGTAAGTAGTATGCGACAAATTTAAAAACTTTTTAAGGTTTATAATAGTAAAAAAATCTCCTCTTAATGTCGTCAAACCCTTAATATAATCTGGAGTGCAAGGTAGAGGGGTTATGTTTAGTCTATTTGTAACCTCTTTTACATATTCCAAATTCATACAATAAATTGTATCATTTAACGAAAAAGAGATGTATCTATCGTTTGAAGATAGAGCTTGCGTAAGATTATAATTTATTTTTTCTTCCAAATAATTTGAGCGTTGTTTGAAAATATCAATTGATTTTTTATCATTTGGAAACAATTTTTTTACATCAATTTTTTCAATAGAAATGTTTGAATTTTTTAATATTTTTTCTAATAAATATACATTAATTATAGAAATTGCTTCGCCATCTATATGACAAATTGCATCAATAATCTTATTTTCAGGAACGAAAGGTAATCTTTCAATTTCTGTATTTTCAATATCTATAATATTATTTATACTATCAACAATAACACCAAACATTGATTCATCTGTTTTAACAATAATAAGTTTATTGTTAAGTGTGTATGGTTTAATTTCTAATCCTAAAAACATTCTTACATCAACAATATTAATAACTATGTTGTTAAATTTCAGAACACCAACAATAGTTTTAGGGATTTGTTGAGGATAATCTAAGTTTGGAAGTTTCATAACCTCAATAACATTTTTCAATGGTAGTGCAAACTTATTTTCACCTACAGAGAAGTATAAATTTTTTTGTATATAATTATCTATTTCATTAAAATTTGATAAATTATCCATTATATATCACAACCTTATTTCTACCAGTTTGTTTTGCCTTGTACAATGCTTTATCCGCAGTTGACAGTAATTCAGTTTGTTCACTGTAGTTATCTTTCATTTCTGAAATACCAACACTTATAGACAACTTAATTTTTTCATTGTTATAAACAAACTCAAAAGCCTCAATTTTATTTCTAAGTCTTTCTAGAGGAATTGATGCATTTGTAAGTGATGTTTCTGGCAAAATAATAGTAAATTCTTCGCCACCGTATCGATAAATCATATCGGTTTTTCTGAATGATTCTTTTGTCAATCTTGCAACTTCTTTCAAAATATAATCACCGCATTGATGTCCAAAAGTATCATTAATCTTTTTAAAGAAATCAATATCCAAAATAGCCATACTTAAGTTATTTTTATAACGTTTTGCACGCAAAAATTCTCTTTCCAAGTTAAACTCAAAGTATCTTCTATTGTATAACCCTGTAAGTCCGTCTGTAACAGAAAGAAATTCAACTTCTGTATATAGCGATTTCATCTCAAAAAGAGTTAAGAGCTCATTTTTTAGTATATTAAAGAACTTAAATTTACTGTAATCAATATTATCTTTTGAATAAAAAGCTACACCACCTAACATTTTTCCTTCAAAAACCAAAGGTAAAATGAGAGTAGATTTTATTGAATTTATAGATAGAATTTTATTATTTGAAATGTTTTCTGACTTGTTTATATATTCATGAACATATTCTGTTGTCTTAAACTGTCTTGAAATTTGAATTTCTGAAAAGAAATTTCTTTTTATATTTTCAATAACAAAAGCTGAAACATCCGAATTTTTCATATCAAAGTAAAGAATTTTCTTTGATAAATCATCAGGCGGATTAAAAAAAGCACTAGCGACATCGTATTCTACAAATGAAGATAACATATCAAACATTTTTTCAACAAGTACTTTTTCATGAGTAAAATATTCATTCAGATTTCTAAATTCATTTAAGAAAGTTGATTGCATAAGTAATTCGTTTAAAATATGATTTATTTGGTTATTTACAGAAGAGTCTTCATTTTCAATTTTGTATTCAGCAATTTTTGCTTTGTCATTTTCAGTTAATTTTGAAGTTTCAATAACTTCGTTAATTTTGCTTTTGATGATATTAAAATCAACATTTTTAGATATAAAAGCCTGAGCTCCAGCTTTTTTACCCCAAAATCTATCCAAATTTTTATCCAATACAGTCAAAAGTATAATTGGAATATTTTTTGTAACATCATTATTTTTAAGCAATCTACAGAGTTGATAACCATCCAACTCTGGCATAATAATATCTGACATAATAACGTCAGGAACGAATGAAAAAACCTTATGATAAGCTTCAAGAGCATCACAAACAGCTTCAACTTCATAACCGTTTTTGATAAGCTGAACTTTTAAAACATCCAATTGAGTTTTACTGTCATCAACAAGTAAAATTTTGTTTATCATAAGCCCTTGATATCCTTTTTTGTAATATAATTATACTATAAACAATTTAGTTAATTTGGAGCGTTAAATGAATAACAACAAACTTAAGTTTAGCACAACTGAAAAATTTTTCATCAAGAGTCTAATTGATATTTTGGTAATATTAATAACATTTTGTACTTTTGCATTTATGCTTGCAGTACCAATACCAAAAACTATTGCATACATTATATTAATTGCATTATTTTTTATTGGAATATTATTCTATTACATTAGCAGAATGTGGTTGCATTATGTATTTAAAAAAGAACTTTCTGATAAAGTTTTAAAAATAATGTCAATAAAAAGTAAGCTAGAAGAATTGATTCTAAATCACAAAAACACTTTGAATAGCTACCTAAAAACTGCCAACGAATGTGTTTCAGGTTTTAATGCAATAAAAGAAACAGCGGATAGAACTGCACAAGTTTCTGATATGCTTTTAGAACAAATATCAAATTCTATTGAATGCACAAAAAAAGAAAAAGAATCTATGCAGGCAAATTCCGAAAGATTAAGTGTATTGAAACAAAGAATGCAAATTATTTCAAACTTAATTTTAGATTTATCTGATTATAATCAACAAATCAATTCAAATATCAGTATTGTAGAAGACATTGCAGAACAAACAAATATGTTAGCCCTTAATGCAACAGTAGAAGCAGCTCGTGCAGGTGAACACGGTAAAGGTTTTGCTGTAGTTGCAGGAGAAATTAGAAAACTTGCAGATGAATCAAAACAAGCTACAACAAAGATTACGACTCTTTTGAATGATATTCAAAACGTTACAAATTCAACAGTTATTGCAACAGAAGAAGGTTCAAAAGAAATTGAAACAGTTGTACACTATTCACATTTAACAAATTCAAACATTGATGAAATCAATAGTATAGTAAAATTGATATCAGAAAACGTATTCAGAATTATTTCAGATACAAAAAAGACATTCTCAACAGAATTTAGTTCATCAATTAAAGATTTTAATAAAGAGATTGATTCTTTCTTAAAAATATTAGAATTGAATCTTGAACAAATTGAAGAAAATGAAGTAAAAACAGAAAAAGAAACTATTCAAGGAGCTTAATTGTGAGGGCTAGAAATGGATTTTCAAGGAGATGAACTTTTAGAAATTTTGAATATTTTCCGTGCGGAATCAGAAGAAATTGTTAATCATCTGAACGATGCACTTTTAGAACTTGAAAAAAATCCTTCAAACAAAGACTTAATAGTTGTTTTATTCAGGAATGCTCACAGTCTAAAAGGTGCAGCAAGAATGATTGGTTTTACAACAATTCAAAATCTTGCACACAAGATGGAAGACATTATTGGACTAGCAAAAGACGAAGGTTTAGTTTTGACTTCTCAAATTGCTGATGAAATGTATAAGACTGTTGATTTAATTTCTAAAATAATTATGCAATCTATTGAAACAGGTAGCGAAATTTTCAATAAAGATGAAGTAGAAAATCGTATTAAAATTTTAGAAAATCTAAAAGAGGATGTAATTAATAATCAAGATAAAATAAGTGATAATAATACCGAGCAAGTAGATATTAAAAGCTTGCAAAAAAATATTGACGAAATTAACGGATTAATTATTCAAACATTAATAAGCATAATAAATTTATCTGATAATCTTGATGATTCTTATATTGAGGACACCTTAAACAAGATAACAAATCTCGATAAAATTTTTGATAGAATTAATGATTTTTCAATAAAAAATGATTTAGAAACAATAAAATTGAAATTAGAAATTGTTCTAAAATGTAAAACAGGGCTTACCCCTATAGAAATTGAAAATATACAACAAAGGATGGATAACATAATAACGGCATTAATATCTTTGTATGAAAATAATAATATAGAACCAATAGATTATTATGGCTATGCATTTGAAAAGAAAGATTATAATAACAATTCAGACAAACGACTAAATATTGATATAACAAATCAACCTAAAGAGATTGAAGAAAATGATATTAATGAAAACATTGAATACTTGACGGTAGAAAATCCTCAAATTATACCTAATATTGATAGATACGATATTCAATCAAAAATAAAAAATTTAGAGATTTCAACAGATGAATACCCAGGTCTGATAATTTATTTTTCAGAATTAAAAAAATCATACCAAAATGCGAATTTTACAGTTATTTTAAAAAAAATAGTTAGCTTGTTAGATTATGCAAGTAAATTAGAAACACTGCTGGATAATTCAGCAACAGAGATATTAATAAACAGTGCAAATTATTGTTATGATTGCATTAATAATATCAAACCAAACGGTGATATAGCTTTAATCTGTCAACAATTAACTATTGCAAAACAGTTGTTGGAAATTTCTGATAGCAAGCAAACTCCCACTTCAAATTACCCGACACAAAACAAAATTTTTTTTAATCAATCAAATTCATTGCTTACAAAATTTTCTGCAAAAAGTAAATTTACAAATAAAAACGAAAAAGATTTTTCAGAAATATTTGAAACAGGCGAAATAAAAACTCTACATGTTGAATCTGCAAAATTGGATTCAATGGTAAACCAAATGGGTGAATTGATTGCGACAAAAATTAAAACATCAAAACAGTTAAGCGAGCTTAATAACTTAAACAGCTCTTTGGAAGATTGGCAAAAAGACTATAAAAAGCTTATAAAATCTGTTAAAAACTTCGATAAAAAAACAACAAGTTTAGAATTAGAAAAGGATAAAACATCTACACTTTTTATCAAACAAATACTAAATACATTATCTGAGCAAAGTACAAAATTAAATACAATATTATCAGGTGTAAATCATATTCAACGTTCAAATATTGAAAACGATATTAAAATGCAAAGTTTGATTGAAGAATTTGACTCAATGATAAAAAATATTCGTGTATTGCCACTTGCAACTGTTTTTCACCTTTTTGGAAGAATGGTAAGGGATATAGCTAAAGAACGAGGAAAACAAGTTGAGCTTTCAATCACAGGGAGTGAAACAAGTGCAGACAAAAAAATTATTGAAGAAATAAAAAATCCCTTAATTCATATTTTGAGAAATTCTATCGATCACGGTATAGAAACACCAGAAGTAAGACAAGAATTGGGCAAATCTTCAGTTGGTCACATTCAAATTAACGCAAAACATTTAGATAATAAAATTTTAATTGAAGTAATTGATGATGGGCAAGGCTTTGACATTGAAAAAATTAAAGAAACAGCTATAAAAAAAGGTATTTATACAGATAAAGCATTGGCTGACATGTCAGATGAAGAAATTATAAACATAGTATTTTCTCCTGGATTTACAACTGGTGATGAAGTTACAAGTATTTCTGGTCGTGGAATTGGTATGGATGTTGTAAAATCAAAAATTGCACAGCTAAATGGAATCGTAAAAGTTATTTCTGAATATGGAAAAGGAAGCTGTATTCAAATTGAGTTACCAGTTACTATGGCAACAATGACAGCATTTTTAATTCAAGTTTCAAACCAAGCGTTTGCAATACCAATGTCAGTAATCAGTACAGTTATCTGTAAAAATAGTGATGAAATCTTAAAAAATCATGATATACAAACAGTATTATTGAACGGAAAAAATATTCCAGTATATAATTTATCAGATATTTTAGAATTAAATGAAACAAATAATAAACAATTAAAAACAATTATCGTTATTGAAACAAACAATAAAAGCTTAGGATTTATTGTAGATAAATTGCTTGGCGAGCAAGAAATTTTACATAAAAAGTTGTCACCACCACTTTACAAGGTAAATAACTTATCAGGAGTAACAACTCTTGCATCTGGCGAAACGTGTTTAATCTTGAACACGTTAGACTTAATCAAGAATGCGACATCTCAAAAATATAAAAAATTGACTTCAGATTCGCAAATAAAAATCCCGCAAAAAAAAGTTGTATTCTCAGAAAAGCATTTGCTTGTAATAGATGATTCAATTACAACACGAACACTTGAAAAAAACATTCTAACAAGTGTAGGTTTTAATGTTGATGTTGCAACAAATCCAATTGAAGCCTTTAATTTGTTAAATGAAAAGCATTACGACTTAATATTAACAGATATAGAGATGCCAAAAATGAACGGTTTAGAATTTTTAACACAAATGAAAGCAAATAAAAACTATTCAAATATCCCTATAATTGTGATGAGTTCAGTACACAATGCAAATACAAAAAGAAAAGCCTATATGCTAGGTGCAGAACGCTATCTAATAAAAGGTGACTTCAATCAAAAAGTCTTTACAGATATTATTGCAGAAATTTTAAACAAATACCAAGCAATACTACCTTAAGAAAATTAGAACATTATTTTATTATAAAAAGTCCGCTCAAATTTTGAGCGGACTTTAATTTTTATAATGTATATAAATTATTTTATAGCTTCTGCACAATCTGGGCAAATACCATCTGAATTTAATTCACGATACTTCCAGCAACGGCAACATTTTTCACCTTTTGCTTTTGTAACCCAAACGGTACAAGTTTCTTCTGTATGTTCATTCAAAACTTCATCCGGCTTTTCTTCTACTACAGAAGCTTGAGATGTAAT
>JBJFBU010000090.1:0-11336 GCA_051888595.1 Candidatus Gastranaerophilaceae bacterium
ATCATTTTCATCTCTAAACCAATATGTGGTTATTGGTAAAATAGACGCATTAGTCCTAATAGCCATTAAAATGAACGCTGGGTCAAAACATCCAAATTCTTGATTTTCAGGTCTAGAAGTAGTTCCTTCTGGAAAAATGCCAATTCTTTTATTTATTTGTAAAAAACCAACCATATCCTTTACTGAAGCAAAATTATTTGCATTTGGATTATCTTTTGGATTGCTGTCGTAAAGACCGTTTACGTCAGATAAAATTATTAATAAATCTGCATCTAACTCACTTGCGACAAGTGCTGAGAGTTTGTCATTATCTGAAAAACAAACTTGTGTATCTTTGTAAAGTGTTTCTAATTCAAGTGTTGAAACTGTGTCATTTTGGTTAATAATTGGAATAACAGATAATTCTAGTAGTTTGTTTAGAGTGTTTCTTAGACTTAAGTATCTTTTTCTTTGTGCGAAATCGTCTTCTACCAAAAGAATTTGGGCAATTTTTACACCGTAAGCATCAAATCCGTTTTCATAAATAGACATTAACTTTGATTGACCAATCGCAGCACATGCTTGTTTTAGAACAATATCGTCTGATTTTTCAACACCAAGTTTTTTTCTACCTAATCCAACAGCACCAGATGTTATTACAATAACTTCTTTGCCCGAATTAACTAGTCTAGAGACATCTTCTATAAATGAATATAGTCTTGGTAATGATGCTTCTCCTTCATCGTTTCTAAGCACATTTGTACCAAGCTTTATTACAATTCTTTTTGCGTTTGTAAATTTGCTTCTATCCATATTTATCTATAAAATTTTGTTATTTCTTCAAAATACTTTTCTAAAGCTTTATAACCATTATACATTTCTTTTGGAATATTTGAATAAGCACTTGCGGTTATATTTTTTAATTCTTTTGCTCTAATTATAATAATATTATCCGAATCTCTTTTTAATTCTTCATTGTTTGAAGCTGACCATTGTTTCATTTTAGCAATTTCATCATTTGCTTCTTGGACAGTTGTGCATTCAAGGGGTTTGAACCAGTATTTTTTTAATAAATCATATTCTGATAAAGAAACGGTCGCTTTTACAGTATGAAATTTGTACATTCTCTTTATAACAACGTAATTGTCTGCTGTGCGTTTGTGCGAATATGGAACATTACTTTTTGCTAGCAAAATAGTTCTTAATAAAGCTGCTCCCATATCATCGTCAAAATTAATTATATTTCTTGTAAGTGTATTATTTTCATTCATAACATTATCCCTTAATTAAATAATAACTTGATAAAAGATTTTTGTCATTTATTTATTTATTAATGTTACAAATAAAATTCTACTTTTCAGTTATATTAGCATTTCTTATATTGTTTGTAACAAAATGTAAACAAATAAAACAAAAACCTAAAGATTATTTTTGGTAGTTCCGATAGTAAGTATGTAAGTTAAATAAAAAAACTCAACGAAAGGGATATGGATATGTTAAAAAAAATTGAAGCACCAACTTGTAATATAGATAACAGCGTAGAATTTGTATTAAGAGGTGCAAAAAAACGTCGTTCGATGGCATTGGCTAATGCAAGAATGTTGAACTCAGAATCAGGTATTAAACAACAAAAGTTGGTTGCGGTTAAATAACCAAACATACATACAGTTTAGTAGTGAGATATGTGTAGAAAGTGGCTGTATGTTATGTATATTAAGTGAGAGATAGTCAAGATAGTTGAGAGTTTTTTATTAATTAAATTTAAAGCGGAACAAAGAGTTCCGCTTTTATTTTATATAATTTGTCTTTTTTAGATATCGTTAATTGTATAATCTATATCTCTTATTACAGGTTTTGTTCTTATGTATGGAACAGGTTTCAAATTTTGTTGCATAATTGTTGATGATGGTACAACTTCTACTTTTGGTGTTTGAATAGTATCTTGTTCATTTTGTTGATTTCTGTTAAATATATTTTTAATCTTTGATTGTTGTTTTTGTTCAACTTTATTAGCATTATTTTCTTGTTTTAATTTTTCTTTTTCAAGCTTTTGTTGTGCTTTTAATTCTTGAGCTTTTTTCTTCGCTTCTAGTTTTAATTCTTTTCTTTCTTGACGTTGTTTTGCTCTTAGTTTAATATTTTCTTTTTGTTTTTCAACAAATTTCTTAGTTTCTTTTTTTGTTGTTTTTGCTGCTTTTATCGATTGTTTTTTAATATATCTGCCACTTCTTACAGAAGCTCTCTTTGCATCAATTTTAGCTTTGTCGATAGAAATTGCTTGAGGTTTTACAATTTCCGGACGAAGATTTAAGTTCTGGTATGGAGAAATGTTCATAAGTGCCAATTGAGTTTCTTGTACAACTTGTGGTGCGATAAATTTTGTAGAATATTTTTTAACTTTTTCTAATTGTTCACTGGCTGGAGAAAATCCTTCTGGAATAATTCGAGCCTCTCTTGAGCTTATTAATTTTTGGTAATTTTCTTGCCACAAAACGATTTGGTTATTTGCATCAATTAAAGTAACTTGAGTTGACAGTCTGTAGGCTGGGTCAACAACTGTTGCTCCTGGAATGTTTAGAAAATCCCAAAATGTGCGTCTTAGCACATAATTTTGCGTATCTAAGTTGCAAGAAATTAATAAAACTTGTCGTGTTCTAAATTTGTTTGCAAGGCGTTGGATTGTATCATAATTTATAGTGTAATTTGAATTATATTTGCCAAACATAACTTGTGTGCTTTTTTTTAGGCTAAAATTTTGAGATTGATTTAAAACATTTTTTATGTGGCTAATTGTTGGTGCTGACATTTTTGGATTTATGTTGTAGTAATTTATTATGTCAGAAGCAATTATTTCTGCAGAGTTAGGAAATACCATAAAATTTTGGTATTCCAAAAATATGTTTGTTGGAAGTACTAAAATGTTGAATTGAGCTGCTTCACATCTTCCAGTAAAAAATAAAATTATAAATAAAAATAGTCCTAAAAATTTTTTCATGATAAGATTATAGCATATTCTCTTAAAGTGTGCTAATTATTAAAAAGGAGTTAATAAATGGACTACAAAGAATTATTAGAAAAAGCAAAAAAGGCAAGTGAAAACAGTTATTCACCTTATTCAAAATTTCCTGTAGGTGCGGCAGTTGTAGCTGAAAGCGGAAAAGTTTACATTGGTACAAATGTTGAAAACTCTTCTTTTGGTGCAACAATTTGTGCAGAACGTAGTGCAATTGTAAATGCAATTGTAAATGGTGAAAGAAAACTTACTGCTGTTGCTATTTATGGTCCAAAAATGAAACGCTGTGCACCTTGTGGTGTTTGCAGACAAGTAATTAATGATTTTAAATCTGACAAAGGCGTTGATATAATTCTTGAAGATGAAAATGGCAATCCAGAAGTTCACACTATTGATGAATTATTACCATTAGGTTTTGATTTATAATATTGATATGTTCATTTTTGAATTCATTAAAAATTACTGGTATAAAACATATAGAGAACCAAAAATTCTTGAAGAAGAAAAATGTATGAAACAGTATGATGCAACTGATAATTCTCCTGATTATATAGAGAATTATGAGTCTTGTGAACATGTTTTTATGCCAATTGATAGTTCAGGTGAAATTCTAGCCTGCACTAAGTGTGGAGTTCTTGCAAATAAAAAAGATGTTTGTAAAGAAAATTTCTTTGAAAGAAAAGATATTTAGACAAACATGCTATAATAAATGCACTATGAAACGAATTCTGACTTTATTTTTATTTATTATTACAATGCAAAGTGCTTGCTTTGCAACTACAAACGTGAGTTTTGTTTATCTAAATGGCTCAAATAACAATAATACAAAAATGCGTAATTGGTTTTTGAGCGGAATAAAGAAATTACACCCAACACTTAGGGATAAAATTTCGAAGGATAAGTATACATATAAATATTTTCTAAATGACGGTAATTATGTAATTGATAAAGCTCCTACTATTTTCTTTTGGGGCGATAAAAGTCAAAATGACTTAATGTTTATGAAAGAAAAAGCAAATCTTTTACGTTCTATTAGCCCTATTATTGCTTTTTTTGTTAGAAACACCATTGCAGATTGTTTGCACGATGCAATTTGGGTGCAAAAAGAACATAATATGATTCCGATTTTGCAGGATTTGGATATCATTGTAAAAAATCAAATTTCTCAAAACAAAAAAGTTGTTTTACTTGGTTACTCTGCTGGCTCTTTTATTACAATGGAATATCTATTTAACAAAATGCCTTACTTAAATCTTGAAAGTTATTTACAAGAAAAAGGTATTGATGCTGAATTATTGAATTTTGTTAAAAAATACCCAAGAAAAGATGCTTGCTTAATGTCAATAGTTGCTTCTGATGTTTTAAATGTTTCTCCACTTGGTACAACTTATATAAATAAGAATAAATACGAATTTAAAAAAGGTTACTTGAATATTAACAAATATACTGATAAATACTGTATTCCAGATGATGAAGTTATTGGTGTAATTAATTATGCTAGTCCGATACCGTTGTTTTATTCAGATATGGCAGACAAAAATCTTGAATCAAGTAGGCTTAATCACTTATTGTATAAATATTTGATAGAACATGATTTCTTCTTTTTGACTGTAAATTATGCAGATGACCCTTTGGGATTTCCAAACGGTGCAAATTATACAAATGAAGAAATAAAAGATATGATTCATCTTGATTTTGAAAATGAGGAAGGATTTTTCTATGATTATTCAAGAACTTTAAGTTGGAGAACTTTTGCTGGAGCTCACACTTCTTATTGGAAAACTAGAAAAAGATTTTCAAAAGCTATTGTAAAAGGATATACAGAAGGACATCAATTTCAATACGATAAAGAATTTCAACAAAAAGTGCTAAAATCTAGAACTAGAAAATTTAGAACATAGTAAAATTTATATGTGTTTTTTTAATTTTTCATAGATTTCTTCGACTGCAATTTTTATATGAGAATAATTTAAACCACCTTGAATAAATACTGCATACGGTTCTCTAATTGGTCCGTCTGCAGAAAGCTCAATTGTAGACCCTTCAATGAATGTACCACCTGCCATAATTACCTTATCTTCATATCCAGGGATTAACTCTGGAATTGGTGTAACATAAGCATTTATTGGTGATAAAGATTGTATTGTTCTGCAAAATTCTAATAAAGGTTCTTCTTTATTAAAAGTTATAGTTTGAATTATATCAGAACGAGTGTCATTGTATTTTGGAGTTGAGATATAACCCATATCTTCAAAAACTTTTGATGCTAAAACAAGTCCTTTTAGAACATCTGCAACAATTGATGGTGCCATAAAAAATCCTTGGAATATCAATCGATGTTGGTTTAGCATTGCTCCAGCTTCACTTCCAACTCCTGGGGCTGTCAATCTTATTGCTGAAGCTTCAACTAATTCTTCTTTACCTGCAATGTAACCACCTGTTTCAACAATTCCACCTCCTGGGTTTTTAATTAATGAACCACCCATAAGGTCTGCTCCAACTTCTAAAGGCTCTTTCTTTTCTGTAAATTCGCCATAGCAGTTGTCGACAAAACAGATGCAATCAGGATTTTTTGATTTTACTATCTTGCAAATTTTTTCTATAACGTCAATAGTTAAAGATTTTCTTGTTTCATATCCTCGTGAACGTTGAATCGTAACCATTGTTACGGTTTTATCAATTTTTTTTTCTAAAGCCTCAAAATCAATATCGGTACCGTTTAATAGAGGTACTTCATCATATAAAACTCCATTTCCGATTAAGGAATTTTTTTTACTTAACTCACATCCTGTTAGCCCTATAACTTCTCTCATTGTGTCATAAGGTGTTCCTGCAACAGAAACTAATTTATCTCCGGCATGAAGATTTCCAAATAATGCACAGGCTAAAGTGTGTGTACCTGTCGCAAAGTGTGTTCTTACGATTGCTTTTTCAGCACCAAAAGTTTGGGCATAAACTTTATCCAAAACTTCTCTGCCTAAATCATCATGTCCATATCCAGAAACAGTATAGAAGTGTTCTGGTGCAACTTTGTTGTCATAGAAAGCTTTTAAAACTTTTCTTTGATTAAAATCTCTTATTTCTTCTATTTTTTCAAATTGTTCTTTTAATTCTTTTTCAACTTCTTTAATTTTTTGTGTTTTATCCATTTTTTCAGCTTTCTTTATTTTAATTAATATGATTTTACCATGAATATTAGATAAAAGAGGGATTAAAATTTTTGCTAATTTATTTATATTTTTTATTATGAAACGAATAATAATTTTAACTTTTTTGGCTTTATGTTTTGGCAAAGTCCTTGCCGACAATTATAATGTACAAAGTCATGACAATTACAATCTGGCAATAAATGAAGAAAAAACTCTTTTTATTCTTGATTTTTCTAATAGTATGAATGAATACCTTTTTAAAGAGCGAAAGGTAGATACGATGTTAGAAACGATGAGAAATATTTTGCCAAAAATTAATCCGCAAAAAATAGTAGGTATGCGGGCTTATGGTTATAAAATGGGTTTTACACCTATTGATGCGTGTAAAGCATCAAAATTGATGGTACCTATGGTCAGGGGTGGAAGTACCCTTATAGAAAAATCAATTGAGAAAACAAAAGCAGTTGGTATGACCCCGATAACTTACTCTTTAAAATTGGCTTTAGATAATGATTTTGCAGGGTTTTACGGTCAAAAACATATAATCCTTTTGACTGACGGAGGTGAAAATTGTGATGAAAGTCCTTGTACTTTTATGATGAAAAGGTTAAAGGGTGAACCAAAATTGAAAATTGATGTCATAGCTTATGATATAAGAAATCCAGATGATATTTCTCAGTTAGAATGTGTTGCTTATGTGACAAAAGGTCAATTTTACAATGTTGAAACTGCTGCAGAATTAGCTAAAGGGTTAAATAATTCTCTGGATATAAAAAAAGAAGTTGAAGCAAAAATTATTCCGCACTAATTTCACCAAAGACTTTTCCATCCTTGATTTGTGTGATTTTAACCTTTTGAATTGTATTTATTAAACTTTTATCTTTTAAATCAATTAAAACAGTTATGTAGTTTTCGCTTATACCTTTTAATATTTCTAATTTTTTGTCAAAATGCTTTTCTATTAGGACGTTATGGACTGTTCCAATATTTTTCTTTAAAAATTCTTCTTTTTTTTGTGCGGAAATTTTCTTTATGGCAGTTGCACGTTCTTCCTTAATTTTGTCAGGCAAATGACCTTCCATTTTTTCAGCCTGTGTACCTTTTCTTATTGAATATGGGAAAGTATGAATTGCACTTAAGCCTGATTTTTTAAGATTTTCAAGAGTATTCTCAAAATCCTCATCGCTTTCGCCAACAAATCCGGCAATTATATCACTGCCTAAAAATGGCAAATTAAACATTTTATTTATCTTTTCAATTTGTTTTAGGTAATCATCCACTTTATAAAAACGATTCATTCGTTTTAAAGTATTATTGCAAGCAGATTGCAATGATAGATGAAAGTGCGGACAAAATTTATCCGATTTTGATAAAAAATCTAATAATTCATCTGTAATTTCTAATGGATTTAAAGAACCAAGTCTGTATCTTACATTAGTATGCAATTCAACTTCTTTTAACAAATCAATTATAGATTTATTCCATTCTTTGCCCCACTGCCCAATGTGAATTCCTGTAAATACAATCTCTTTAAAACCATGTTCTTCAAATGATTTTATTTGATTTATTATAAAATCTGATTTTGCAGAACGAGATTTTCCTCTTGCAAATGGAATTATGCAATATGCACAGCGGTTGTCACATCCGTCTTGAATTTTTAAACTTGCTCTTGTTTTTGTTGTGTCTATTAAAACTGCATTGTGAAAATCAGATAAATTCATTATATCTCCGACCTCACATTTTATATTTTTTTCTAAGAATTGGACAATGTTTAATTTTTCATCATTACCTAAAACGTAATCTACAAAACTATTTTCTAATAATTTTTCTTTTTCTATTTGTGCAACACAGCCAGTTATAATAGTTTTTATATTATTTTTTGTATTCTTTGCGTTTCTAAGTAGATATAGTGCTTCGTTGTCAGACTTGTGAGTAACTGAACAAGAATTTAATATGTAAATATCCGCCTCTTGAATACTGTTACAAGGCTCATATCCTGCATTAACAAGATTTTCTGTAATTATTGCACCTTCAAATTGATTTGATTTGCATCCCATTGACTTTAATAAAAACTTTTTCATACTATAATTATAATAAAAACATAAATTGACATCTAATATAACCTATGAAATAATATTGATAAAAATGAGGTATTTATGAGTTATTCTGTACAAAAAGAAATCGTTTTGAAAACTTTAAAAGAAAATGTAGTTCATCCAACTGCTGAATATTTATGTACAAAAATTAAAGAAGAATTTCCTAACGTTGGCACAGCAACAGTTTATAGAAATTTGAAAAAAATGTCTGAAAACGGTCTTATAAAAAGAATTGATGGATTGGAACCTGCAACTCATTATGATCATAATACCCATGAGCATTTTCACTTTATGTGCGATAAATGCAAAAGAATTTATGATGTACCAAGTAGTATTGCTCCAAATATTCCTCAAAAAGCAACTGAAGCTACTGGTTTTGTAATTACTGATTATGATGTAATTCTGCATGGAATTTGCGAACACTGTAAATAAATTTTTTAATATTTGAACAAAACTAGCCGTTTGCCTGAGGGCAAACGGCTAGTTTATATTAATTTATCCTCGTTCAAAAGAAACGCAGGTATTATTAATATAAATTTGTTCTGATTTTGGGGGTAATGTAATTTCTAAGCCTTGATAATTCAAATGTTCTTCTTTATCTGAAATGTTTATTGCACAAATGGTATTTTCTTCGTTTAAATTTCTTGCAAAACAGAAAAATTCATTTGTAAGCTTTATTTCTTCATATTGACCGTAACTAAAACTTTTATATTTTTTATTTAATTCACAAAGATTTTTTATGTGGTTAGTTAAATCGTTGTAGTCTATATATCTTGTTTTTGGACGAAGTGCTTTATCGCCATCTGATTTTGCTCCTTCAATTCCAAATTCACTTTGATAATATATACTTGGTACTCCTGGTAGTACAAACATTAAAGAATATACCAATTTTAAATCTCTTTTATCCTTTAGGCTACTGGCAATTCTTGAAACATCATGATTATCTAAAAATGAATATAAATGTTTTCCTTTGTACAAATTTTCTTGTCGTTTTACGGAATGAGCGATTTCGAACATATTTTTATCGTTAAAACTTGAATATAATCCTTTATAGCATTCATAATTTGTAACACTATCAAGCATTTCAGGATTTGCTAAAGAGTTGTAATCTCCATGGACTGCTTCGCCTAAAAGCCAAAAATCATTCTTTAAATTTTTAGTAAAATTATGCAGTTCTTTCATAAAATCTTTGTCTAAGCAGTATGCAACGTCCAACCGTAAACCATCTATATCAAATTTTTCAATCCAAAATTTTACTGCATTAAACAAATGTTCTTTTACATAAGGATTTTTTAAATTTAATTTTACTAAATCGTCACATCCTTCCCAATCCTGATATGAAAAACCATCATTATACCTATTATTGCAATTCCAATTTATAAAAAACCAATCACAATAATTTGAAGATTTTTTATTAGCTTTTATATCTTTAAATGCCCAAAAATCTCGTCCAACATGGTTGAAAACCCCATCAACAACGTATTTTATTCCATTTTCATGAAGTTTTTTACCTAATCTCTCAAAATTTTCGTTACTACCTAATCTGGAATCTATTTTGTAATAATCGGCTGTATCATAGCCATGTGCCGAGCTTTCAAACAATGGTCCAAAATAAATAGCATTTATTCCCAAGTTTTTAAGATGTTCAATTTGTTCTTCTATTTTGTATAAGCTGTTATTAATACTGCCGTCAAAATTGTTTCGCTCTGAACTAGCACATAATCCTAGAGGATAAATATGATAAAAATTACTTTCTTCTGCCCACATAATGTTCTCCTTTCTATACCGTTCGGTATATTAGATGTAAAAAAATTTAGCTGAAAATTCCATGCATAAATTGTTTTACAAAATCATTAATACTTTCTTGTTTTTTTAGTGCAATACAAGTGTTCACCAGTCCGATAAAAGTCCACGCTAAGCGTTGTTCATGCCCTTTCATGTTCCAGTGAATTCGTGACATCGATTTAAACATTTTTTCAATTATTTCATATTGAATTTGGTTTAAATCCTTCGCAATTTTATTCAGATTTCCGCAATCTGGGGCAAATGTTGCGTTTAAAACCATTTTATAAAATTTTGTATTTTGCTTTGCAAATTTCAAATACGTTTGAGCTACGTTTGTTAGTGTAAAAATTACGTCTTGCTCATAATTTTTTGGGTTTGGGGAATAATGTGAATTCAATTCTAACAAATTATTTAATTTGTCATAATTTACTTTCAAAACTTCTTTCAAAACACCAACCTTGTTTCCAAAATAATAATATAATGTCGGTTTTGTGACACCTGATGCTTCGCACAAAGCTTGAACGCCAACGGCATCATATCCTTTACTTGAAAACATATCAAGTGCAATATTTAGTATTTTGTTTTTATTATCTTGATTTTCCATTGGCATGATTATATACCGTTCGGTATATAAAGTCAATACCCAAATCATTTATTTAGAGGATTAAAATAAAAGTTTATTTTTATAGAATGTATGGGTAGAGAAATAATCAGGATATGTGATTATTAGGGGGATAGTAAAATGTCATTAAGTATCAAGTTTGTAAATGAATACGTTGATGAAGAATTTGAACCACAAAATAATGGTGAAATTTCTGATTCAATTACTCAAAATTGGACAGAACAAGCTTTAGAATGTTATCAATTGGGTTGCGATTGCTCAAAATGCTCTATCTCAAAAGGTAAATATTCTTTTGTTTGCCAAATGCCAAAAGTTGTAAAAATTCTTTTGAAAATGGGTAAACCTGCAAATAGCATAAAATTAATGCATGCCTAATTTTTGCATTAAACTTTGCGTTACTGTCAACATAGGGTCAATACTTGTTGAAATTATTGGTGAATAAGTTATATCATTGTTAAAAAACTCTTTTATTGTCATTTTCGATAAAAGAGCTGTTGTTATTGTGTTGACTCTTTTATCAACATCACCATTGCCTAGACCTTGTACACCTAAAATTCTTTTATTATCTTTGTCTGCAACCATTTTTACTGTTATTGTTCCAACTGTTGGTATATATCCCGCCTTATCGTTTTTTATAATAGTTGCTGAAATAGGATTAAAGCCATACTTTTTTGCCATTGTTTCTGTAAGCC
>JBJFBU010000091.1:0-11167 GCA_051888595.1 Candidatus Gastranaerophilaceae bacterium
AGTTTTTAAATGTTGAAAAGGATTGTGGAATGGAGGTAAATAAAGGTTGTCTCCCTGCAGGTTGGAAAAGATTTAATGATATATCATTATGTAATTATGATATAGCTCCAGATGCATATAAAATTGTTTTATCTGATGGTGCTGCAGTTGCATTAAAAATTGATAAACCGAAATGTAATGGCATAGTTATATTTAATGGTATGTCTATGGAAAGATGTGGATATATTGATTTTGATATTGATGGTAAAAAAGGTAAAAATGAAGCAGGAGTTGATGCCTTTACGTTAGTTATTGGGCCTAATAGAATTTACCCGAATAACAATGCAACTGTTGCACGAAATTATACAGCCAGAAATCGTATGACAGGTTGGGTGTTAATGTATGATAATATGGATTATCTGCAAGCAGACAGTACAGGTAAATGCCCAAACGGTACAGTTTTAGATTGGGATACAAATACAACTTGTAATTAAAATATTATAATTAAAAAGTGCTGTAAAATTCTTTATTGCCGATGCTTTTATAAATGGACAGATGAAATTAAAAAATTGGACAGCAAAATTAACCAATTTCTTAAACTTCCGAAATTTAACTCGGAAGTTTTTAATTTTAAATGTCAGACATTTTAAATTAACCTGATAAAAACTCCAAATTTAAATGATAAGTTTTTATGAGAAGATTTGTTAAATAAATTATTCTAATGTTACTAAAACTCTAATTTTTAAGTAAGTTGTTAGGGAAATTGTTATAATAACAGACACTTAATAGATTATCTGTTATAATAATACAAATGAAAAAATCATAATTGCCTTGCTATTTATTTTTATATCTAATAGTTGTTATGCCACAAAACATTTAGAGGGTAGTTATCAAGCGTATTGGTGTAAGATACACAATGGGATTATGGAGTATAAAAATCCTGATAAAACTAGAGTTGACTGCTTGACATAAACACATGCAGTTGAATTTGATTTTGCAAAAAAATGGGCAGAAGCAGTGGGACAAGCTTTATACTATCAATTTATGACAAATAAAAAGGCTATGGTTGTGCTATGAGTTTTGAACTGTCCAAACTCCAAAAAGAAGGGCTGATTGCATATAACAAGAACAGATTTTTGTTAAGTTCAAGGGTTTAAACTAAGAGTAAGGCGCCGGATTTTGAAAAAATCCGGCGCCTCGTTTTAAAACTTAATTAACCGATCACAGGTGCGACAAACGTTCTTGTTGCCAAATCTTTATCCAACATTAATAGAGCTTTTTTATCATCTCCGATAAGCTTCAATGTCGCTAAGACTCCGCCCACATTTGATTCTTCTTCAACCTGTTCTTTCAAATACCAATCAAGGAATGAAAGAGCGGCTCTGTCTTTAACTTCTTCCGCCACATCCATAAGAGCGTTGATTCTTGAAGTTACAAACTCTTCGTGGCGCAAAACGTGCTCAAATATTTCAAGAGGATTGCTTCCTTCTACGACAGGTTTGTCAATGGTTTCCAATTTTATAGAGCCTCCACGTTCGTTAAGGTAGTTGAACATTCCCATTGCGTGAGCGTGTTCTTCTTGAACTTGTACGTCAAACCAATTTACAAAACCTTGCAAATTTTGTTCTTGAAAATAAACTTTCATAGCCAAATACAAATATTCAGAGAAAAATTCTTTGTTAATTTGGTCATTGAATGCGTTTTGCAATTTTTCATTTATCATAATCAAGCCTCCTTATATTCCTTTTCAAGCTAATTTTAGCACAAAAAATTACGTATTAAAGTTGTTTAAATAACTTTAACAGATAAAAAGGCAAATTTTTTTGTTACACGGTTTTAAATATTATATGGAAGTAAGAAATGATTTAGCAAAATTTTATACGGGAATTTATTCAAAGCCTGTCACTAAGCCGGTTTTCAAGGGTATTAATCCTGTTGAGACAATCAAGCATTGTAATGTTGGGATGATGCCGGATGGTATTATCGGGAAAGTAAAAGTACATAAGAAAAATGGCGAGGAAGCTTATCTTAATGTCGTGAAAATAAAGAGTTCTACGAATGAAGAGACCTATATGTTAAAGGATAAAATCGGGAAAATTATTGGTGAGATGGATATCAAGATTCGCAAGGCTTTTGGTTATGACCATTTGGAATGTTCGGAAGATCCGAGCCATGTTTTTGTCGAATATTTGAGAAACTATTCAAAGCCGGATACGCCTTATCACAAGCAGGGTCTTGAGGAGTATAAGGGTATTGGAACGAAGCTTTTGCAGATTGCGCAACGCCGTAGCGATGAAGCATGTTGTATGGGTAATATTAAACTTCATTCCAAGAATGAGTCAAAAGAGTTTTACAAAAAATTAGGTTTTGCAGAAGAGCCGGCATCTCCGTATGCAATATGTCGGGGGAATCAAAACCGTATGTATTTGCCGCCTGAGGCTAAGGAACCGTTCTCAAGACGGGACGGTGGGTTATAATTTTTTCTTTCTTAACTTATCTCTCAGAATAGTTGCGTAATCTTTGTATTCGTCAGCTTGGTTGGTTATACCAAAGTTATCGTTATGAATACGTCGTTTGCAAGTTATAAAATCTGCTTTGTGAATTGAAAGTCCGTGTTTTTTAAGTCTTTCGGTCAAATCAATTACATCTCCGATAATGGTGTCTTCTCTGAAGAAACCTACTATGTCAAAAACCTCTTTTTTAAACAAAGTTGAGCCTGTGAGAATGTTTGAGAAAGGTTTTTTGTTGACAAATTTTTCTTGTTCCGGAGTATCCGGAGAACAGAAGTTCTGGAGTTGAGCCATCACGATTTTGTAGGTAGAATCTTTTTGCATTTCATCATACAAGGTTTGCAAAGCGTTATCGACCAGCAAATCGTCTTGGTCAATTGTTAACCAGTAGTTGCCTTTAGCTTCTCTGATTCCGGTGTTTTTGCCTGCCATTTGACCTTTGTGTTCTTTGTTCACAATTACTCGGCAACCCATTGATTCAGCGATTTCTACTGTTTTGTCCGTGCTCAGGTCATCTATGACAATAATTTCGTGATTAAATTTTTGTTTTTGAATACTTTCGATAGTTTCTTTTATGTATTTTTCACCATTGTAAGACGGAATAACGATTGAAATTAAATCTTGCATAAAGACATCTCCTACGTTTTTATTATACCTTAATTAATTTTTTAATGGTAAAATGAAAATTTATATCAATTGTTCTCCACAAGGAAGGTTATATTCTGTATTTTCTGTATGACAATAGTGGCAATAATTAGAATATGGTTGTGAATAAAACGATATTAACTTTTTAGTAATCTTTCTTATAGATTTTTCAGTTCTAATATCAACCATTTCTTCTTTGATTTCGTCTGATAAGTTCATATTTCTGTTCATGTATAATGCAGCAGTACAAGGTGCAAAGATGCCATCACATAACATATTACAATATTTGCGGTCGCATATTTCGTAAATTTTTGCTAATTTTTCTTCGTCTTGAGTATCTTCAAAGAGTTTCGGAGCAGATATCCAAGTATTACCGTTACTTTGCGGGTCACTCAATGTGATATTGTTTTCTTTGATTAATTTCTTGAATTCTTCATATTTTACAGTTACCCCACCTTTGATATTGGTAACATTTGAATAATTACTTGTTCTGATTACGAATTTTTTGTTTTTCATTGCATCCAAGAGTTCTTGAGAAGGCAAGATAGTGCAATTTGTAGCGATAAAAACATGTTTAATTTGTTTTTTGCTCAAAGCATACTTGAGCATTTTATCTAATTCTTTTGCCAAAAGGGGTTCTCCGCCAACAAAACCAAAACAGTAGATGTAGTCGACCGCTTTTAACAATTTATCAATATCTTTTTTGAACTCTTCAAAAGTTGCAATTTTTGCGTGAGTTTCTTTGGTAAAGTAGGGCACAAAAGTGTTACAATGTTTGCAATTCATTGTACATCTGGTTGTAACAGCGTATTCCAAAACCGGAATAATAGGTTTTCTTGTAAAGAAAAAACGAAATCTTTGATAAGAATTATATAACAATTTACCATATTTATATTTTGAAAGTTTTTTTATTGTTTTATCTGTATATAATCCGGCAACCCAGCTATTTGTTGCAGTTTCCCATAATAAATCTGTTGTTTGTTTATAAAAGTTTTTATTCATTTTAAAATTCCTTTATGTAACATTTTTTCTATTTTGTTACATTTGATATATGGAGATAAGTTATGACAGCAGTACAAGCAATAAAATCAATAGAATTGATACGTGACGTAGAAAATATTCTAATAAAAAACAATTTTAGAGACTATATTTTGTTTAAACTCGGGATTAATTTAGGATTGAGAATTTCAGATTTATTAAATCTAAATATCTCAGATGTAAAAAATAAGAACAAAATAAGCTTAATTGAACTCAAAACTAAAAAAAAAAGAATAATACCAATTAATAAAGAATTGAAAAAAATTTTAAATATTTATATAAAAAATAAAGCAGATGATGAACCTCTTTTTGCTGGACGAAATTTATATAATAGATTAAGTCGTATTAGTGCATATAGAATAATTAGTAATGCTTGCAAAAAAGTTAATATAGAAGGGAACTTTGGTACACATACATTAAGAAAAACTTTTGGTTATCATTTTTATAAAAAATTTAAGGATATTGCTATGCTACAAAAAATATTTAACCATTCTCATCCAAGTACTACATTAAGATACATAGGAATAGATGAAGAAGAAATTTATAATAGTTATATGAAGTTCTCACTATAATCCTAGTATTTTTATGATAGAATACTATGTAACAAAATAGAAAAAATGTTACATAAAGGAATTTTAAAATGAATCTAGATGATGAACTGTTAATTAATAAGACAAAAAAATTAATTATAAGAACAGCTATGGATTGTAAGTCAAATCACATACCTTCATCACTATCTTGTTTAGAAATCTTATATACACTATATACTAAAATTACAAACATAAATATAAAAAATATGAAAGATTTAATTAGGGATAGAATAATTCTGTCTAAAGAACATGCAAGATTAGGGCAAGTATGTTTATTAACGCAATTAGGCTTGCTTCCAGAAAATATTAATAAAGAATGGCAGCAAAATGGTGGACGTGTTGGACATGACATGTTTAACGGTCTTGGTATTAACGAAATTTCTGCAATTGATATTTCTTTTGGTACTTTAGGAATGGGAATAGGGCTTGCTGCGGGCATGGCTTGGGCAAAACCTAATAGTCACATATACGTTATTGTTGGTGACGGAGAATTGCAAGAAGGCTCAATGTGGGAAGCAATTATGTTCATCGGTCATCATCAGCTAAAAAATGTCACAATAGTTGTAGATAGAAACTATCTTCAAATTTCGGATTATACAAAAAATATTATTGATTCATCTTCAAATGTTATAAATCAAATTGAAAGTTTTAATTTTGATTGTATTGAATGTAACGGTCATGATATTTACGATATTGAAAAAGCATTTAAGGCACAAACACAAAAACCGAAATGCATTGTTGCAAATACCATAAAAGGCAAGGAATGTATGTTTGTTGTTGAAAATCACGATACGGGTTACCTGCATGGTTCACCATTTAGCGATGAAGAAATTGAAATAATGCTTAGAAATGTGGGAGAATAAAAATGCAAAAAATCTGGCTTGTTGATACAATTTCAAACTTAATAGAACAAGAAGCTAAGGATAATGAGGACATTTATTTTGTTCATCCTGATGGTTTGGGTTTACTTATAACACCTAATTTTAAAAATTTTGCACCAAAAAGAATTATTTCTTGCGGAATTTCTGAACAAAATTTAATTTCTTTTGCAACCGGACTTGCAGCACAAGGTAAAACAGTTTATTGCTTTATGCTAACAGCATTTATGGTACACAGGGCACTGGATCAATTAAAAATGGCTTGTTATTCTAATGTTAATATAAAATTTTTGGCATATTATCCCGATATTGCAAGATTATATGAAGGCTATTCACATTCAAGTGCTGATGCAATTGCAATTATTAAAAACACTCCTAATCTTGAAATTTTAACACCTACAACAGATAAAGAAACTGAATATGCAATTAAATCAACATTTTCTAAAAGGGGACCTCAATTTATTTTAATATCAAATGTCGGAATTGCTGCAGATAAAGATATTAATGAAGTTAATGATTTCAATGTTATATTAAAAGGTTCTAAAAAATGTGCTATCCTAACATACGGAAATTCTATGGAATATATAACAAGATGTGCTAATTTCATTGATAAATTATATAAACAAAGAATATATCCAACTATAATTTCTGCATTTAGACTACAACCGTTTAATGATAATATGTGCGAAAAAATTATCGATAATTATGATAATATTGTTACATTCGAAGCTATGGAAGAAGGTGCTTTGGCATCATTTGTAGCAAGAATTATTGCTCAAAAAAAGAAAAAAGTTAATTTTTTACCAATATACTTAAAAAATCCAAAATATACAATCATTGGAAATTGGGAATATATCACAAGTGAATTAAGTGAAAATAAAATATTACATAAAAAAATAATCGATTTTGTAAACAAAAACAAAAATTTACTACAAATTTGTTTAGATTTTATTTACACAAAAGAATTTTATTATGATAAAAACTCTAATGATGCAATAAAAATCAAAATTTTAAATATACCTTTATTAAAATTGATAAAAAGAAATCAAATAAAGAAAGGAAAATTAAAACACAAAGTTTATATTTTTGGTATAAGAATTTTATAGTTGCTCAGCAGGCATGATTTTTTTATCAGAAAGCATACAGTATTTGCAAGCTTGAGGGAATTCTTGATAAAATTTTATAAAATCTGATTTTAAATCTTTTGAATTTAATATATCGATATAGTCATCATTATTAATCATTCCAAGTTTGCGTCCAGCAAAGGCTTTTGAACAAACATCTACAACTCCATCTATTATATGGGTGCATTTTAAACGATGACATTCGTGTGTTCTTTTAATCATTTCCTTACATTGATTTTCATTGGTTGAAAATCCAATTTCTGGATACCATTCCATATCTTCCATTGATTGAAATTTTATATTATTTTCACGTAATTTTTCCTTTAATTCATTAAATTTTAATAAAGGTTCAAGAGAAGAATTCTTTGAATAATCACTAATAAAGAAATATGTTTTTTCACTTTGTTTAACAGCGTTGATTAAATTTTGATTAGGAATCATTGTTCCGTTGGTTGTTATTCTAATTAAATCAATATTCGCTTTAGATGAAGCATATTCAACAAATTTAAATAATTCAGGATTAATTAAAGGCTCACCACCTATAAAAATTAAATATCTTATTTTATCAACATTATCGCAAATTTTATCAAGATAAGTTTTAAAATCTTCAAAAGTTAAATTAATATGCCCACAATCATTAAATTTTGGAATAAATGCACAGCATTCTTTGCATTTTAAAGTACATTTTGTTGTGATAGAAAATTCAATTTGCGGAATATTCAAAATATTTTTTTCATAAAAATTCTCTATTTCTTCTTTTAAAAATTCTTCAATATAAATATCTTTTTTTAATGGATTTAAAAATTTACCCTTCTTTTCCCACATAAATTTTGTCATCTCAACAACATAACGATTATATGCATTTTGTTTAAAATATCTGTCGAAAAATACAGTTGAAATGTTATATTTTTTAATAAGATTATCCATTTTTTGCACCATTTACAATTGAACTTAATTTTTTAGTTAAGAAATTTTTATTTATTTCTTTATCATAATTTTTTCTTATTATATCATGAAATTTCGTCATTTTAGCATATTTCCAAAAATCATCAAAATTTTGTAGAGGAATTGGTTTTTTATTTGCAAAACAATAATTAGAGTTCCAAGGTTTCATTGGAGTTGCAAAATGTCTAATTATTGGTTTTACTTCAGGTGAATTTATGACATCATAATCAAGATAGTTAAACTTAATATCTAAAATTTTATAATTATTATCAAAGTATTTATTTAACAAAGTTTCATCTGCATGTAAAACCTTGTCACCATATTTTTGAGCTATCTCGAAAAGTTTCATTAATATATCATTTTCTATCCATTTTTTATTATTTAAAAGTAAAACTCCAGCATTAAAATATTTATAATTATCTGATAATTCCATTAAATCTTTTGTATCTATATTATATAACTTTCTTTTTTTATTCCAAGCTGCTCCAAGGGCGTAATTATCTAAATTAATTTCATACAATTCTTTAATATCGCTCAAAACAATAATATCTAAGTCAAGATAAATAATTTTTTCAAAGTTAGGTTTTAGTTTTGGAATTAAAAATCTGTTAAAAGTTGAAAGAGTTATATGACTTAGATTTTTATATCGGATATTTTTAAATTCATTTTCTGTATCAATTTTAATAAATTCAATATTAAAATTCTGAAATTGATTTTTTAACGAACAAATTTTTTCTTGATTTTCATCATTTATTCCGCTATCTAAAATATAAAAATCAATAAAACTATCAGTATTGTCTAAAATACTTGCCATTGTTGTTGCAACAAATGGGGCATAATTGTTATCAGAGGCTAAAAAAATAGGAATGCTCATTAAAACAATTCCTCATATTTAACTCTTGGCATACAATCAACAATTCCTTTTGGAGATGCGTTAAAAATGTGGCGATTGTGAGCTTCAATATAATCCGTTGCATAGTCCATATATTTAAGCATGATATGACTTGTTTTCATTGAAATATCTTTTTGTCTTTGGATTTCGCCTTGTGTTTCTTTGTGAATATGTCCTTTGATATTTTTAAAATCAAGGTCAACGCCAATTAAATAGATTTCAGAAAAACCAAGGTAATATGCAATTTGAATCGTATGATAAATTATTGTTTCTCCTTCATTAAGCATTAAAGTTAAATCAGGAGTAAAATCTCTTTCCTTTACAAATCCAAAATTGTAATAAACTGTATCTAAATTATCAGGAAAATTTAGCATTCCTGCAACAAAAAATTTTGAACAAAAATCATAATCAAAATCTTCCATTAATTTTTCTTTTTCGACAAGATTTTTATCCGCAAGAACATAATATGTTGAATGGTTTAACCCTTTTTCTTTTAAAAGATATCCCCTGTTGTTGCAAAATGTATATTCATTGTTTAATTTTGTTAAATCAAGCTCTGATAAAGAAGGAGAACCTCCAATAATAAAACGTCTATTACCTTTATGGATATCTTTTAAAGAAAGAATTTTACGTTCATTATCTTCATTTAAGTGTTTCTTTTTGTTTTCAAGTTCCACTGATGAAAGATACATTTTATTTATACGTTCAAGAAGATATGAGTCATTTTTAATTTTTGACATTGTTAATATTCCTTTTTTTCATTAAAGCATAAACATAATGCTTTCTTAAATCTTCATTGGTTTTATATTTTACATCAATTAATAATTTTTTATAGAACAGAGTCATTTCTGCATATCTCCAGAATTTATTTTTATCAATTGTAAAATTAAGTTTTGAATTTTCTTTAATATCGGGGTGAATATGCCAAGGTTTAACAATTCCGTTAAAATGACGGATTATAATTGACTCTTTTGGTTCTTTAAAAAAATCATAATTTTGATTAATCCAATTGTACTTTTGCTCTAATGATTTGTAATTATTATCAAAATACTTGTTCAAAATATCCTGATCCGCATCAATAATATCGCTTTGATACTTTTCTCCAATTTCGGCTAATTGTTCCGGAATATTGTTTTGCAGCCATTTTTGCACATCAAGTACCAAAACTCCGGCACAAAAATATTTATGTTGTGCATCAAGTTTCAGTCGTTTTAAACGCTCAACATTAATAGAATTTTGATGTACTTTTTCAAATACTGCTCCTAAAGCGTAATTTTCTAAATCTTCATTATACAAGCTAAGAATATCATCTTGTACAATTATATCAACGTCCATATATATAGCTTTTTTCAAATTAGGCTTTAATGCCGGAATTAGAAATCTGGCATAATTAATTTTTGTGCCATGCCAGCTTGCCAATTTATTAAAGTATTCGTCATCAGTATTGATATTGATAAATTCCACACTAAAATTTTTATACTTATTATTGAGTGATTTTATTTTTTCTTGATTGTCGTCACTTATACCGGAATCCAAAACGTAGAATTCTATAAATGATTTTGTATTGCTTAAAATGCTTACCATTGTAGTTGCAACATATGGAGCGTAATTATTATCAGCGGTTATGAATATCGGAATTGTAGGTTCTGTTGTAGAATTTTTTAGCTTTTCTAAACCATCCGTCAATTCACAGAATTTTAAGTTCGGGAAAAATTTCATTATTTTGGAATTATCTAAAATGCTTTCTTTAATTTCTTCTTCCCGTTCGTTTAAATGTATTGGCTTTTTGGTGTAATTGTAAATTTTACCCATTTTTTCTGCTAATTCGCTTATTGAAATCCCGTTATTTACTGAAAAATTGAAGATTTCATTTTTTACAGGAGAGTCCAGTGCAAGAGTTACAATATTTGCAATATCGTCAACAAAGATAAAATCTCTTAATTGTTCTCCGTTTCCGTAAATATAGATGTCCTCATTATTTTTCATTGCATTATCAAATAAAGAAATAACACCCATATTATCTGTTTTATTACACCTTGGACCGTATACATTAGAAAATCTAAAGATGACATAAGGAATTTGAATCTGTTCGATATATTTTTCCATTGTCAATTTTGATAAACCGTAAGGAGAAATCGGAATGGTAGGATGAGCTTCATCTATCGGCAAATATTCAGGAGTTCCGTATACTGCGGCAGATGAGGCTGTAACGAATTTTGAAATGTTATACTTTTTGCACAAAGAAAGAAGTTTTATAGAAGTTGTGATATTCATTTCAGCATCTTCAAGTGGGTCTTGAACGGATTTTAATACACTGGTTTGTGCTGCCAAATGTATGAAAAATGCCGGTTTTTCCTTTTTGAAAACGAATTCAATATCGTCATTTTTGAGGTCAAGTTCGTAGAATGCAAGATTAGGATTCTCAATCAAACTATTTTTACAGCCGGAGGAGAGATTGTCTATTACAACGACTCTTTTTCCTTCCTGCAATAATTTATTTACAATTTTGGAACCGATAAAGCCTGCTCCGCCAGTAACTAAAATCGTATTTTTATTTGTATTTTGA
>JBJFBU010000092.1:0-11061 GCA_051888595.1 Candidatus Gastranaerophilaceae bacterium
AAAGATATTATTACAATTGATGGTATGAGAATTGTTTTTGATGGCGGATTTGCATTAGTTAGACAAAGTAATACAGAACCTGTATTTACATTGAGATTTGAAGCAAAAACTAAAGATGAATGTGATAGATTTGAGCGTATAACAGTGGAAACGCTAGAAGAATGCATTTCAAAATGTGTACTTTAAGAAAGAGGCTTTCGCCTCTTTTTTTTTGCTTGATAACTTTGTTTACATTTGTTTACATTAAGAAAATAAAAAGTCAATTTTTTTAGAAAAAAACACTTTATATAGGTAATCGAGATATTAAAGGATTACAGATGACAAGCAACGTTAATTTCACAGGAAATACATATTATTCTCCAAAAGATATTGAAAACTTGGCAAAATATGCAACAGGTGTTGCTATTTCTAACAAAGACAATATCTCAGCTACTGAAGTTTTAACATATCCTTTAATCCCAACAGCTATTTCTGGAATGTCATGGTTAAAAGATAACTTTGGCAACTATGGAAAAGCTATGGGCTCATTAAAAACTCAATCTACAGCATTACATGATATTTTCGTTAAAGGTGGAAATTTTAAAGAAGGTATAAAGGCTGTAGTTGGTTCAACAGAAGCGGTTGAAATCTTAAAATCAATTCCAGATGCAAAAGAATTGGCAAATTTGACAGCAGGTACACAATCTTTATTTGCAGAAGCAAAAGCAGCAGCTGAACTTGCAAAAACTGGTTCAAAAGATGCAATAGCAAAAGCAAGCAAATTATTTACAGAAGCAAATGCTGCAGCATACGCAGAAACAGCAGCTAATGCAACTGGATTTTTTGGAAAAGTTAAAAACTTTTTAGGTATTACAAAAGCAGGTAATGCTATTAATAAATTAGCAGTAAAAAGCCCAGCATTCGGAAAATGCTTAAATACATTCAAAGCTCAAGGTGGCGGAATAATGTTAGCATTAGAAGGTGGTGTGGAATTAGTTTCTAACGTAATTCCAACATTTAAACAATTAGGTGCAAAAGCTGGTATTAAACAAGTTGGTAAATCAGCAGTAAAAACAGTTGCATCAGTTGGTGGTTGGGTTGCAGGTGCAGCTTTAGGAACTAAAATAGGTGCAGTAATTGGTTCAGTTATTCCTGGTGCTGGTACAGCAGTCGGTGCTGTTGTTGGTGCTGCTATAGGTTCTATTTGTTCTTTATTAGGCGGTTCATTAGGTAGCCGTTTAGCAAAATCAGGTGCTGAAAAGCTTGTGGGCAAAGATGAATTAGTTATTGCTCAAGAAAATCAAGCCAAAGAATTAGCAAAGGTTGCACAAATTGACAATAATGTTCTTAACGAAGTAGTTAATGTTGCATCAGAAAGACTTAACGAAGAAGGGGTTGCTTCTGATGATTCAAAAATCGCATATAATAGTTTGAACGCTGTTACTTCTGGTAACTCAATAGCTACAAAAACTCAAACAACAACAAACCCTTTCAAATCACAAACTGCTCAAAGTGTTTATGGAAGCACAAACCCAAACACTAGTAGCTATGCTACACCAAGTTTTACAGGTTCATCTGCTGTTGATTTTTACAACAAAGATTTTATGGCCGCAATTAATGGTTTAGCTTAATGTGGAAGGAATAAAAAAATTTATAAAAGCACCAAACTCAATTGAGTTTGGTGCTTTTTTAATAATACTTTTCTTTAAGAAAAGTTCCCCTAATCTAATAGCTATATGCTAATCTTATAATGAGCTAACATGATAATCTCTTTCAATAACTGATTGAGAAGACTCAAGTGCAGCTTCTAATGTTTTTTCGATAATACCTTTTACTTTTTCAATATCATTTTTTAAGTTGATAAAACTTAATGAACGTTGTTCTTCTAAAGCTTGTTGAAATTTTTCATAATTTATTTGTTTCATAATTTACTCCTATCTCAATTAAATGTTCACATATCTCTTACATATTTAGTATCGGAAGTTTTAAAACCAAACTTTAAAACTTTTATATATTTTGTTACAAAACTTTATAATAAACTTAAATTTCATTGAGATGATGTCTATTACTTATTTATTAAGTGATATATTTTGATTGTTTTCGTAAATTTATATTGTCAAATAAATAAAGTCATTGTATTATATAAAAAAATTATATGTAACTTAGAAGGGGTTTATATTATGACAAATTATTTTTTTAGGAAAGCATTTACATTAGCTGAAACTTTAATTGTAATAGGTATTATAGGTGTAATTGCTATGTTGACTATTCCAACATTAAATTCTAGTGTTGGTGACAAAGAGTCTATAACAAGGCTAAAAAAAGAGTATGCCATATTAACAGAAGCTCATGATAGAGCTGTTGCGATTTATGGTCCTGTAAGTTCGTGGTTTATTAATGATTCAGATGCAACTTCTCAAACAGCACGTTACGGAAACAGATTAACTGAATTTTTAAAACTTGCAAAAAATTGTGAGATGAATACAGGTGGAGGTTGCTTCAATGCATATAACAACATTGCAGATAAAACTTATGGTACGAGTCCGGATTCATCTGCTTCTGAATACAAGTTTTTATTAGCTGATGGTGGTGCAGTATCGTTAAATGTTACTAATCCAACTGCAAACTCTACTGATGGACATATTGGTAATATTTACATTGATATTAATGGTACAAGTAAAGGAACAAGTACAAGAGGTAAGGATGTTTTTGAATTTTTATTCTTTAATGATAGGATAGCTCCTGCAAATGGAGATGATGTTGATACAAACTGTTTTAAAAATGGTCAATATTGTGCAAAATGGATAATTCAAAATGATAATATGGATTATTTAAAAGCTACAAATGGTACTTGTCCAAATGGTAAAGCCTTAAATTGGAACAATCAAACTTCTTGTAAATAGTTAAAGTGTAGAATGTTTTGTAAAAACGTAACTAAATTTTATTTAGTTACGTTTTTATTGTTAGTACAAATTTTATTTATTATTTGTTTGAAAATGTAGAGATATGACTTTATTATTATGTCCCTAAGTATGTTGTTTTTTACGATTTTAAGAGCTTCGTTTCTAATTATAATATTATTTTTGATATTTATAAAAAATCTGAAATGAGTTTTACCTGCATTACAAGAGTGTTCTCTTTTTTCAACAAGTTTATCTGTTATCAATAAAGAATTGCCTTGTAAATGAGCAATATTAAATAATAGCTTATCTGGGCAAATTTTCCATAACGTTGCATTTTTATAGCTTAAAAAAAGATTTAAAAAATCTTTTTTAAACATTCCACAGCTCATTGGAGTCCACCACCAACCACCAAAAGGGTGAGTTTTAGGTGTCAGAATTTCATTGTTTTTCGCATTGCAACAAACAAAAGCAACATTATTGCCTTGTAAAGAGTCAATCATTGTTTTTGCATAATTTGAGTGAATTTTATCATCAGAATCTATAATGCTTATATAATCTCCTTTTGCGACAGATAAACCTCTTATGATTGATGCTAATTGTCCTTCATTTTTATTGTTTTTTAATAACTTTATATTAGCAATATTTTTTAATATTTCGTAAGAATTATCTGTTGAAGCATCATCAACTACAATTATTTCAAAATCTTTAAAAGATTGATTTTTGATACTATCAATACATTCTTGTATATAATTTGAATAATTATATGATGTAACTATAAAACTTAGTAGCATTAATCATTTCCTAATTGTTTTTTTGTTATGAAGTAATGATGATGCTAAAGATGCGAGAATAAAACCTAATCCCAATAGTCCAGTTATAACTTCTGGTACTTCAATGCCAGTTGATATAAACATAATTATTGCCAAAGCTCCAATCGCCCAGTGTGCACCATGTTCAAGATAAATATAGTCATCGAGTGTTTTCTTTTCTACTAACATTATTGTTAAAGAACGAACGAACATTGCACCTATTGATAAGCCAATTGTTATAATTAAGATATCTTGGCTTAACGCAAATGCACCAAGAACGCCATCAAGTGAGAAAGATGCATCAATTAATTCTAAATAAAGAAATGCAACTAAGCCACCACCCTTTGCACATTCTGCAAGCTCAAGTGCTCTTTTTTGTTCATGTTTTTCTAACCAATGTGTAATTCCATCAATTAGCAAATATGTTATTACGCCAATAATGCCAGAAAACATTACAGATGCTTTAAATTCTGTGGCTATAAAATGTTGTGTTATCAAAATTGCAATTAAAGTTACGATAGTTTCAAATCCTTTAATGTTGCCTAAATGAGAACAACAATCTTCAATCCCTTTTATCCAATGCACATTTTTTTCACAATTAAAGAAGTAATTCATAAATAGCATTAATAAAAAGGCTCCGCCAAATGCTGCTATTGGGGCATGAATTAAGTGTAAATATTGTGCGTATTGTTGTGAATCAGTAAGTGCAATTTGAGCAACTTTAATAATGCTTAATTTAGCAAAAATTCCAACAACTAAAAGTGGAAACAAAAACCTCATTCCAAAAACAGCAATCAAAATCCCCCAAGTTAAAAATCTGTGTTGCCAAATGTGTTCCATCTTTTCTAGTTTTAATGCATTCACCACAGCGTTATCAAAAGATAAGCTAACTTCAAGAATTCCTAAAATTAGTGCAATAAACACACATAATAATCCAGAACCGTTATGTATATGTTCCCCCCAAAAATATGCTGCAATTATCCCTAAAATTGTTACAGCAAGTGATTCTTTAAAGTATTTAAGCATTTTTTAAGTCCTTTATTAATTGTTTAGCTTTTTCATTTAAAGCTTTGTAATCAGAGTCGTTTACGATAACATAATCCCAGTCTTTTACGTTGTCTAAACCTGTTTCTGTTATGTCATCTTCGCCAACTAATGTTCCTCGTTTTGCTCTAATATCTCTAGAGCATTCAACTCTAATTGAAATTGCTCCAGCATCTTTAAATGTTTTATATTCAAATGGAACTCTTACGTCAGTTACCATGATATTACCATTTTCTGAAATTATTTTTTTTAGCCAGTAATCATCACATTGACTTCTACCCCAATTGCCTAATTCTATTAAACCTTGGCGATATAGAGGTTTATTTTTTTCTATTTCCTCATAGGTTAAATTGTGTTGTCTACCATATTCCAATTTTATAATATCACCCATTGCACAACGATGGTAATCAGGCATATTGTCTAATAAAATTTTAGCTAAAGTATCTTTACCAGAATATTGCTTACCTGAAAATATGATTATTTTATTTGCCATTTTTATACCTCACTTTTTAAGTCTGCACCATAAATTTAAATATGTCAAATAATTAATATTTGCACAATTATTCTTGCTTTTTGGTATGTTCTTGGGCTATAATAGACAAAGTTAGAATAGTAGGAAAGTCGGAAACAACTATGGCATTGAATTTTCAAGAATTAATTTTTAATTTACAAAAATATTGGGCAGATCAAGGTTGTATTATTCAACAGCCTTATGATATAGAAAAAGGGGCTTCAACAATGAACCCTGCAACTTTTTTAAAGGCTTTAGGACCTGAACCTTGGCATACAGCTATGGTAGAACCTTGTAGAAGACCTACTGATGCTAGATATGGTGAAAATCCAAATAGATTAGGTCATTATTATCAATTTCAAGTTATTATGAAGCCTACTCCAAAAGATTGCCAAGAACTTTATTTAAAAAGTTTAGAAGCTATTGGTATTGACCTTACAAAACATGATGTACGTTTTGTTGAGGATAATTGGGAATCTCCAACTTTAGGTGCTGCCGGTGTTGGTTGGGAAGTTTGGTTAGATGGTATGGAAATTACACAGTTTACATATTTTCAACAAGTTGGCGGTTTAGAAGTTAAGCCTGTGGCTTTAGAATTAACTTATGGCGTAGAACGTATTGCAATGTACTTACAAAATGTTCAACATTTTAAAGATATAAAATGGAATGAAAACTACAATTATGGCGAAATCTTTATGCAAAACGAAGTTGAACAATCAAAATATAATTTTGAAGTTTCTAATGCAGATTCATTATTCAAAATGTTTGATTTGTTCCAAGCAGAAGTTGACAATTGTATAGATGCAGAACTTGTTTTACCGGCTTATGATTATACATTAAAATGTTCTCACACTTTCAATTTATTAGATGCTAGAGGTGTAATTAGTAAAGACGAAAGAAATTTATTTATAGGTAGAATTAGAACAATGGCTTCAAAAGTTGCAAAGTTATATGTTCAACAAAGAGAAAAAATGGGTTTTCCTCTTTGTAAATAGACCCCAGTTATGAAATTTAGAGAATTTAGAGAAAATGGCGACGAAAAAAGAATTTAGATTTAACTTTACAAAAGCTGGATTGCTTAATGTTTTAAGACGTAAAAATCCAGATGATATGATAAAAGATGCAAAACGAAACGGTTTGAAAAAGACTTTAAGTGCAATAGATTTAGTTATCCTAGGAATTGGTATACTTATTGGTTCTGGAATATTTGCTGTAGTTGGTATTGCCGCTGCAACTCCAAACACCGGTGCTGGTCCAGCTTTAGTTTTGTCAATGATTATTGCTGCATTTGCTTGTGTCTTTTCAGCGTTATGCTATTGTGAATTTGCATCGATGCTTCCTGTCGCAGGCGGTGCGTATGTTTATACATTTGCTACTTTAGGCGAATTCATGGCTTGGATGGTTGGCTGTGTTTTGATGCTTGAGTATGGTATTGGATTTATTGCAGTTGCTTGTGCTTGGTCAAATTATTTTGTTCAATTTATGAAAGGTTTTGAAGGTTATTTGCCAGCTTTATTAACAAATCCGCCTGTATGGTTAATTTCTGATTACAAAACTTCAGTTAGTGTTTTAGGTGATAGTGCAAAAGATGTTATACCTACAATTTTTGGTTTACCAATATCAATAAATTTACCTGCAATTTTAATTATTATTTTAATTGCTTGGATTTTAAAAAGAGGCACAAAAGATTCTACAATTTTGGCTACTGTTATGGTTGTTATAAAACTTGCTGTAATTGCTTCATTTGTTCTTGTTGGTGCTTTTTATGTTCGTCCTGAAAATTGGACACCATTTGCTCCAAATGGTTTTAATGGTATATTTAGTGGTGCATTTATAATATTTTTTGCTTATATTGGATTTGATGCACTTGCAACTACAGCTGAAGAATGTAAAAATCCTCAAAAAGATTTACCGATAGGTATTATAGGATCATTACTTGTTACAACAATTGTTTATGTTTTAGTTGCTCTTGTTTTAACGGGTATACAACCTACTAGTGGAGTTGCAATTCCTCAAGAATTTTTAAAAGCACCTATGGTGTATGTGATGAATATGGTTCATCAAGATTGGGTTGCAGGATTTATTTCAGTTGGTTCGTTAGCTGGTTTAACTTCTGTTTTATTAGTAATGCTTATGGCAACTACAAGAATTCTTTATGCAATGAGTCGTGATAATTTCTTGCCTTCTATTTTTAGAAAATTGAATAGAAAAACAAGAACACCGAATCTTTTAACTTATACAGTTGCTTTCATTGCAATAATAGGTGTTATTACTTTAGATTTGAATGCTGCAGCAGAACTTTGTAATTATGGTGCATTTACATCATTTATTGTTGTCTGTGTAGCTGTTTTAATTTTAAGAAAAGTTGATCCAGACAGAAAACGTCCATTTAAAGTGCCGTTTTCTCCATGGTTCCCATTAATGGGTATATTATGCTTGTCGAGTTTGATGATTTATTTCTTATTAACATCAGCAAGCATTATGTCGGCTATTTTGTTCCCAATATGGATTGGTTTAAGTGCATTAATATACTTCCATTATGGTTACAAGAAAAATCGAAAAAAAGAAGCAAAAATGCTTGAAATTAAATTAAAGGCTATTGAAAAAACAAGACTGAAAGAATTACAAAATGAAAATAAACATATTTAAAAAATACAAATCGTTAAAATTGATAAAATTCGCAAAAATTTTAAAAGATATGCTTACTATAAAATCTACAGATGAATTAATTTCTGCTAGTAAGCGTACAGAATTAAAAAAGACATTAAATGCCTTTGATTTAATAGTTTTAGGTATTGGTGCCGTTGTTGGTACCGGTATTTTTACAATTGTAGGTATTGCGGCACAAGGTGGAGACGGTGGTGTTGCTGCAGGTCCAGCATTAACTATTTCAATGGTTATAGCTGCTATTGCTTGCGTATTTTCTGCCTTATGTTATAGTGAATTTGCTTCAATGATACCTGTTGCAGGAAGTGCGTACACTTATACTTATGCAACAATGGGTGAATTTGCAGCTTGGATGGTAGGTTGGATTTTAATGCTTGAGTATGCAATTGGTAATATTACTGTTGCAAGTGCTTGGACTGGTTACTTCATGCAGTTTTTGAAAGGATTTGAACATGTTTTACCAAATTGGTTAGTTAATCCTCCAATATGGTTAATTAATGATTATCGTTCAGCATTTGCTATTTGTAACAGAGATGGACTAAATCCGCACGATGTTATGCCTTATTTTTTAAATATTATTCCAATATCAATAAATTTGCCAGCAATTTTAATTGTTTTTATATTGACATTGTTATTGGTTAAGGGTGTAAAAGAGTCAACAAAAGTAGCTACAGTAATGGTATTTTTAAATTTATTTATTATTATATCATTCATTATTGTAGGGTCATTCTATGTAAAACCCGAAAACTGGACACCATTTGCTCCAAATGGCTTTGAAGGTATATTTATGGGTGCATTTATAATATTCTTTGCCTATATTGGATTTGATGCAATTTCGACTGCAGCAGAAGAAACAAAAAATCCACAAAGAGATTTACCAATAGGTATTTTAGGTACATTATTCTTATGCACTGTTTTGTACGTTGCAGCAGCTCTTGTTTTAACAGGTATGGTAAATTATCAATCAATAGATATACAAGCTCCTATTGCTTCAGCTATGAGGTTTGTTGGGCAGGATAAGCTTGCAGGTTTAATTTCTGTTGGTGCTTTAGCAGGTTTAACATCTGTATTATTAGTTTATCAATTAGGTACAACTCGTATTTTGTATGCTATTTGTAGAGATAAATTTTTACCAAAATGTCTAAGACGTATTCATAGACACAACAGAACTCCATATATTTTAACTTGGCTATCAGCCTTAGTTGTTATTGTTGGGTCTTTAGTCATGGATTTAAAAATTTCTGCAGAGTTGTGTAATTTTGGTACGTTTTTATCATTTATAATTGTGTGTGCTGCAGTTATGATTTTAAGAAAAACAGAACCAGATAGACCAAGAGCATTTAAAGTTCCATTTGTTCCACTATTTCCTATTTTAGGTATATTAATGAGTGGTGGGTTAATGCTTTATTCGATGAAAACATTGACAACTTCGTCAATTTGGTTTGTTGTTTGGTTAATAGGCGGTATTTTGATATATGTGTTCTATGGGTATAAAAGAAAACGTCTTGACGAACGAAGAAAGTATTTTTATAAAAAGATTGATAAATAATTAGTTTAAGCCCCTGAAAAATATAAAATTCAGGGGCTCTTGAATATTAGTATATACTTCTCTTAACAAAACTTAATAATATAATTTTAAAAAGTCAATTATTTTATCTAAAATTTGTTTATATAGGTGTCAGGATATTAGAGATAAATAAATTTTAAAGTTTATATACAGATTACTTGTATAGTAGGCTTAGTTTTTATACCTAATTTTCCGAAAACGAGATTATTGAGTAAACAGGAGAATATACAAAATGGCTATTGGTGCAAGAGATTATATTGATCAAATGTTAGTAAAAAAATACGCACAACAACAAGTTGACAATCATGATAACGTTGTATCGATGATTAATCCAGAAAGAATGATGACAGCTATGAATGATTATGCATCAATGAGTAGAAACATGTTTGTATTGAATCAGAAATTGAACAGTGCTTGCTCAAGATTAAATGCAAGAACTGCAAGATATACAACTTCTCCAATCAAACCATTAACAGTGGGTTAATAACTATTGAAAAGATTAATTTTAGCTTCGACTTCGCCTCGAAGAAAGAAAATATTTGAAGATTTAGGTTTAGATTTTGAAATAATACCTTCTTCTTATGAAGAAAAATTAGAAAATCATGTATTTTCTTACAAGAAAATAGAAAATTTAGCATATAATAAAGCTTTTGCGGTTGCAAAAAATATTGTATCTGTGTCTATTGTTGTTGGTGCAGATACGATTGTTGTTTTGAATAATCAAATACTAGGCAAACCAAAGGATAGAGATGAAGCCTTTACAATGTTAAAAGCATTATCGAATAAAGAACATTTTGTTGTAACTTCGATTTGTGCAATAGAAACGCCTAGTATGCGTAAAAAAATCGTTTCTACAACAAGTTATGTGACTTTTAATGAGCTTTCAGATGAAATGATAAATTCTTATATCGAAAATTTTAAACCTTTTGATAAAGCGGGTTCTTATGGTATACAAGAACTGCCACATGGTTTTGTAAAAAACATAGGTGGCAGTTTTGAAAATATTATTGGAATGTGTCCAAAAGCTTTAAATAAAACGTTGAGTGTATTTAAACACTAGCAAATTCAGGTTGAGTTACGCTAAGTGCAATGCGTTTGTCTTTTGCATTAAATTTTAATACATAAGTTTTTATTGTATCGCCAACTTTTGGAATTGAATTATTTTGATTTTCATATTCTAATAATTCATTTTGTGGAAGAAGTGCTTCTACTCCAGTGTAAATTTCAACGAAAGCACCAAATGATTTCATTCTTGTGATAACACCTTCGTAAAGACCGCCTTCTTGAATATTCTTTTCAGCTTCAATCCATGGGTCTGGTTCTAAGTTTTTCAAACTTAATGAAACTCTTTGTTTATCTGCATCAATACTTATGATTTCAACTTCTACTTCTTGACCTAATTTTAGCAAATCAGAAGGGTGGTCAATCCATTTCCAAGAAATTTGTGATAAAGGCAATAGACCTTCAACGCCACCGATGTCAACAAAAGCACCAAAGTCTGTAATTCTAACGATGCTACCTTTTACAACATGACCAATTTCGATTTGTGCAAATAGATTTTTCTTTTCTTCTTCGCTTGCT
>JBJFBU010000093.1:0-10974 GCA_051888595.1 Candidatus Gastranaerophilaceae bacterium
AACAATACTAACAACTAATTCATCATCTTCCTCTACTTCTACCCAAGCTTTTTCACCATCGCCTTTTTCGCATTCTAACTCATACCAAAAATAATCACCTTCTTGGTACATGTGTTTTCTTTTAACTTTTAGGGTTAAATCTTCATCATATCCGTCAACGTTTGCCAATTTAAAAACACCACCAACACCAACATTGTTTATCACAAGTTCATTTTCCTTAGTGTTTTTAGTTTTTAATTTTTGTGTTAAATCAAAATTTCGTTTTAGAATGATTATTCCTAAAATTACTGCAATAACAAGTCCAGTTGCTGATAAAGTTCCATTCGACATTGTAACAAATGAAGAAATTAAAATTATTAAAGTAATACCAAGTATTAAAACGTACATGTTGCAAAACCTTTATTGATTGTTTGTTTCTTTATTTTCTATTAGATATTTTGGTGCTATTTGTTTTTTTAATTCTAATAACGATTTTTGAACTTCATTTGAATAATCGCCACCAATAGCGTCATTTATTTCTTTATCAATATCTGATTCTATAGTAGTCATTTCTTCATAAGCTTTTGCTAAAGATTCTTCTTTATTAACTTTTTCCTTCATATTTTCTAGCAAGGCTTGAGCGTTATTATCGCTCATTGAAATCATTTGTTTATTAATTTTTTGAGAAGTTACAGCAACTTTATGACGTGCTTTTAGAGTTTTAACTTCTGATTCCCAATTGTTAATTTGTTCTTTTAAGTTATTAATTTTAGTTTCCATTTTTTCAGCCATTGTTTCGTAATTTTTTACGTCAATAGTTGATTTTTTTATGATTTCAATTGCAGTTTGCTTCCTTTTTAGTGCTTCTGAAGCAAGTCTATCAGCATTTGCTTGATCCAAATCTCCACTTTGTGCTTTTTGTAGTAAAGTTAATGCTTTTCTTTCATAATCTTTAGCTATTTCTGTTTGGTTTGCAATTTGTTCTTTTGATTCTATTGCCAATGCTTTTATCTCTGCCAAATTTTTCATGCTTAAGTCATAATCTTTTTTTAAATCCCTAATAGCTTGTTCTGCCATTAAAATAGGATCTTGAATATGATTTACAAATGCGTGCAAAAATGATTGTAAAACTTTAAATAGTTTTTGAAATATGTTCATTATAATTCCTCGCTTAATTTATGTTCAAAATATTTGTAAGCTTTGTTGATATTATCTATTCTTTTTACTGCTGCAGTTTGCTTTTTAGGGTTATCTGCGAAATTTTCTGGATTTAATTTTAATAAAAGCTTTTCGTATCTTGATTTTAAATTATCTAAAGTTGGGATTTCTTCAAAACCAAGAATTTTTAGGTAATATTCTTCAGGTGAATAAGCTTCATCTTCTTCTGGAAATAGTGGTTTTCCATAAGCTTTTATTGCTTCTTCTAGCTCTTTGTCCATTTGTTCAAAAGCTTCTGAAAGAGGAATTTCCTCTTTTTCTGTTACTGATTTAATTTTGTCTACGGCTGTATTGACAGCTGATTTTAATAATTTTTTAATGTCTTTCATAATAAATATATTAACATATTTCTTATGAAAAGAATTAGTTTATTAAGTTATTTAAATCATTGCTAAAAGATTTTATATTAGTAAACAATTCCTTTATAAATTGTAATTTTGTTTCATCATTCTTTTCAAAAATTAATTTTGTAAATCTTAATATCTCAATTTGTACATATTCATGCAATATCATTGATGATGTTATTTTTGTAATTATTTTTGAGGCGTAATCAAAAAACAGTGGATGTTCAGAATACATTTCAAACCATTCGTCTACTTCTTTAACTATTTGTTGTATTCTTTTTTGTTCTTCTAAAAATATTTCCATTGAATTTTTATAAATTACAAGTGGCATTTCGGAATTATTTAATAGTGTGTTATTTATAACTCTATCTACATCATATTTTTCAGCACTAATTTTGTTTAAAATATTATCTAGTGAATCATATTTCATTCCATTGATAAATGCACCAAATGTTGTTAAATTGTATAATTTTGAAGTTTTATCTTTTGCAAACAGGCTTTCAAACTGTCTTACAAAACTTGCATAATCTAATCTCGTTTTTATATATTCACCTGTTATGGATTTTATTTCTGTTGTTTCACGTTGAACATTTTGTATTACAACTGTATTTTTGCCAGTTGTAATTGCAATGTTATCATCACAATATGCAGTATCATTTTTGAATGCCAAATCTATACCGGCAAATATAATATTCTTAAAACCTAGTGTTTTTGCTACTTTATAAGCAGTTAAAGTACTTGTTCCAACTGGTTCAAAAAGGTTAATTTTACCTAGCATTTTTAGTGCGAGTTTATTAGAAAAAGTACAATTATTCGTAAAATATATAAAATCTTTTTTACTTGGCATAGAATTCAAAGCATAGTCTGATTTTATATCTATTACAAAGTTTATATTCTTCAAATATTCGTCATCATCAATTATGGTTTCTTTTACCCATTTTGCATCAATAATTACACAAAAATCTGGAGTAATTCCATTATTTTTTAGTGTTTTTAATGTTTTATGTACTGCAAAAATTATAAATTTATCTCTATTTTCTTTTATTTTTTCAATGTTATCTTTTAATGAAGGGCCAGCTCCTAAAACAAGTGCTGTTTTATCTTTAAACTTGTTTGATAATATATCTAGACTATAAAAATCTTTTTGTTGTTTAAATCTTGAAAATATATTTTTTATCCAAACTTTTGACATTACTTTTATTGTATTCATATCAATTATTTTTTGCTGACAAACTTCAAAAATTCTGTCAGTTAAAACTTTAAATTCACTTGGATGTTGCATTACATAATTTTTTAAATACATAAATTCTATTTTGTCATTAAGCAAGAATTTCTTTTGTATATATTTTAAACATTCAACAAGATTGTTTGTTATAAACATTCTTCCGTTTTGAAAATACTTTGTTAAATCAACATATTCCATTGTGAATCGTAAAATATTTATGTCAGGTTCATATAAAACGATTTGAGATAAGCTTTTGTTGTGCACAAAATCTAGTATATTTCCCATACCTAAGCCAAATATAATAATAAAATCATATCTTGTAACGGCAGATTTTATATTTTGTTGATATAATTCGGTGGCAGATTGCAGTGGACTAGGGGTATCATCTACAGGAAGATTATTTTTTTGTAGAATATACTCATTTTCAGTTGTTTTTAAAACAGAAAGCTCTTTTTCTGCTTCAGTTATAGAAATTTTTGAAATTTTATCTGCCAGTTGTTTATTTATGGTGCATAATGCTTTTAAATTATTCTTGAACATATATAAAATTTATCATAATGAATAGACAAGTTGAATAAGTTAAAAAGATGATTAAATTTGAATTTTTGCACTTGACAACTTTTCATTTTTATAAAATAGTGTGGATGTAATAATTATCTTATAGAAAGGAGATTTTTATATGTGGGAAAAAAATGTTGACATTAATGAAGTAAAAGAAATTAGAACTCGCACTACAGTTTACTTTGGTGTTGGTGCTATAAAAAAAATTGATGATATTTTAAAAGCTTTAAAATCTAAAAATGTAGATAAAGTTATAGTTATGTCTGGTAGAAATGCTTACAAGGCAACAGGAGCTTGGGATGTAGTTGAAAAAGCATTAAAAGATAACGGAATTGGTTATGTAAACTTTGACCAAGTTACACCAAATCCTACAACTCACCATGTTAATGAAGCTACAAAAATGGCTCGTGACTTCGGTGCAAAAGCAGTTTTAGCAATCGGTGGAGGTTCTCCTACAGATGCAGGCAAATCTGTTGCAATTTTACTTGAATATCCTGATAAAGATGCAAATGATATTTATGAATTCAAATTCACTCCAGAAAAAGCCGCTCCAATCGTTTCTATTAACTTAACTCACGGTACAGGTACTGAAACTAATAGATTTGCGGTTGTTACTGTTCCTGAAAAGAATTTTAAACCTGCAATTGCTTATGATTGCATTTATCCAACTTATGCGATTGACGATCCTGCATTGATGGTAAAATTATCTCCAAAACAAACTCGTTACGTTTCAATTGATGCTGTAAATCACGTTGTTGAAGCTGCAACATCTACAGTTGCTTCTCCTTATGCAATTACACTTGCAAAAGAAGTAGTTGCTTTAGTTGCAAAATATTTACCAAAAGCAATTGAAAATCCAGATGATTTAGAAGCTAGATATTTCTTAGCTTATGCTGCTATGATGGGTGGTGTATGTTTTGATAATGGTTTATTACATTATACACATGCTCTTGAACATCCATTAAGTGGTGTAAAACCAGAATTGTCACATGGCTTAGGCTTGGCAATGCTTTTACCTGCTGTTGTTGATGCAATTTATGCAAAACAATCTTATGTATTGGCAGATGTTTTAGCTCCTATCGTTTCTGGTTTAACTGGCAATGCTTCTGAAGCTGAAAAAGCAGCTAAAGGTGTTGAAAATTGGTTGAAATCTGTAGGTGTAGCTGAAAAATTAGAAGATGAAGGCTTTACTGAAGCAGATGTTGAAAAATTGGTTAAATTAACTTATGATACACCTTCATTAGCTGGTTTGTTGGCTATTGGCCCTGTTGGTGATGACAAATCTGTAGTTGAAAAAATCTATAGAAATTCTTTAAAACCAATGGCATAACTAGTTTTAAAAAAATAAAAGTTAAAAAAGGGACTTACTATTTAGTAAGTCCCGATTTTTATTTGCTTTATTTTACTGAGGTCATTTCGTAATATTCAGGTTGAATTCCTCGTTTGTAATCTATTGCAGGATTTCCAAATAACATAACATAAGAAAGTTTATGTGTTTTTGGTATTTCTAATCTTTTCATTACGTTTTTGCTAAAAGGTATTGTCCAGTACCCTAAACCGCACCATAGAGTACCAAGACCTAGAGATTGTGCATAAAGCTCAAAGTAGCTTATTGCAATAATTGGGTCAATTTCTTTGCAAGGTGCATTTTTGTTTGCTGAAACTATTATTGCATGAGGTGCATTTCTAAATACAAAATCTTCTTTGCTTAAAATGGCATTTTTATATTTTCTTATTTTTTTGTTTGTTGGTATAAATTTAACCAATTTACTCAAATCTGTATATAAATCATTTCTGATAGAATTCATTACGTTTATATCTTCAATAATAGAAAAATGTAAATCTTTGAAATTACATCCAGTTGGTACCCAATTTAACATATTTTTAAGTTTTTCTAGCTTTTCTTTATCAATGTTTTCTTGTTTATATTGTCTGTAACTTCTTCTATTTTCTATCAAATTCATTAAATCATCAGAATTAACGCTGTGTCTGTTTGGTGCAGAATTTTCTGGATTTTTACCAAAAACAGAAATTGCACCTTGTGGACAAATAGCAAAGCAGTGTTGACAACCAAAGCAATTGTTGCTAGTTATCATTGGATAACCTTCTTCATCAACTTTTATTACTCTTGATGAACAATCGCTTACGCAAAGTCCACATTTTACGCACTTTTCTTTATCAAGCTTAAAATTAAGTTCTTTCATTGTTAAAATTTCCTTTTCTAAAATGCACAAATTCTATGTACTCTAACAAAGTTTGTTCTACCTGTAATCAATTTTGGAATTGAACCAATAATGATAACTCTGTCATCTTTTTTAAAATCTGTTTTTTTCAAAATTAAGTTATCGATTTTTTTCAATAGACTGTCATTCAAGTCAACGTCCCAATCTTTTAATGTTGGATGGATATCCCAATACAAGTTTAATTTTTTACAAGTTTTTTCCATATCAGAAACGGCAATAACGGGTACAGCTGGTCTTAGTTTTGCTAAAAGTCTTGTAGTGTAACCGGTATGAGTGAATGCTAAAATTGCTTTTGCTCCAAGGTCATAAGACATTTTTACCGCAGCATTTGCAATTGCTTGAGGTGTTGGTTCGTAATTTTCATTCATTGCTAAATCTAGGTTATAGCAACAAAAATCACTTTGTTCAACATCTCTTGCAATTTTTGCCATCATTTTTACAGCTTCAACTGGATTTTTACCCATTGCTGTTTCACCTGATAACATAACAGCATCTGCACCATCAAGAATTGCATTAGCAACGTCAGAAGCTTCTGCTCTTGTTGGAATTGGTTCTTCTATCATTGATTCAAGCATTTGAGTTGCAACAATACAAATTTTTCTGTGTTCAAATGCTGATTCGATAATTCTTTTTTGTACAATTGGCACTTTTTCTGGTGAAAGTTCAATACCTAAATCGCCTCTTGCCACCATAACCGCATCAGTTACATCTAAAATATCTTCGATATTGTCTACGGCTTCTGGTTTTTCTATTTTTGCAACGATTGGAATATCTGCTCCAAAGTGGCTCAAATATTTTTTTGCTAATAAAATATCTTCTTTATCTCTTACAAATGATAATGCTAAATAGTCTGCATCTTGTTCAACTGCAAATTTGATAAAATTAACATCTTTTTCTGTTATTGCAGAAACACTGTCTGTTCCTCCAGGAACGTTAATACCTTTTCTTGGTTTTAATAATTCCCCGTGCAAAACCTTTACATGTACTCGTTTGCCATCATTTTGGGTAACTTCTATTTTTACTTTACCGTCATCAAGTAAAATGCATTCACCAACATTAACATCATTAGCTATGCCTTTGTAATCAACGGGTATTATATTTTTATCTGTTTGTTCTAATCCATATTCCAAAACTAATTCTTTTCCAACTTCAAGTGGAATTGGTTCTATAAGTTGTCCAACTCTAATTTTGGGACCTTGTAAATCTACTAAAATAGGAATAAATGTATTTAATTTCATTTCAACGTTTCTTATTTTTTCAATTGTTTTAGCGTGTTCTTCCTCTGTGTTGTGAGAAGTATTTAGTCTGAACATTGATGTTCCAGCCAAAACTAATTCTTCAATTGTTTTTTCATCACAACTTGCAGGTCCAAGCGTTGCCACAATCTTTGTTTTATTTCTTTTGTTTTTTATCATAAGACCCCCAAAAGTATAATCTATAATCGAGTTTATTCTATGTCAAAGATTTTTCTATTGCAAGTACATTAAAGTATCGTTTTATACGAATTTTTAAATAATTTTTCTATATAAATTTTGAGAAAAATCATACATTTGTACTTTTTTATACAAAACAAAAAATGTATAATATAAGAATGGAAAGAAATTATATGAAATTAAAAAAAGAAGGTATTGCTGATTTTTCAAGTGTAGCAATATTTAAAGGCAATCCAAAGTATGATTTAGCCGTATCGAGAGTTAGAGATATCTACAAAACTGATTATGACCAAAGGTCACCTTTTGAAAGAGATGAACATAGAATTATTCACTCAACAGCATACAGAAGATTAAAAAACAAAACACAGGTCTTTTTTGCTACAGACAACGATCATATATGTACAAGAATTGAACATGTATGCCATGTTGCTTCTATTGCAGAAACTATTGCTAAAGTCTTAAACTTGAATTTAGAATTGGTGAATGCAATTGCAATTGGACATGACTTAGGACATGCTCCTTTTGGACACCAGGGTGAATATATTATTAATGATTTAGTTAAACATTACGAAATTCAAGAAAAATTTTGGCATGAAAAAAACAGTTTGAATTTTGTTGATAATATAGAAACATTACCTGATTATCATGGTCATCAACAAAACTTAAATTTAACTTATGCAGTTAGAGATGGTATTGTTTGTCACTGTGGTGAAGTAAATGACAAAGTTCTAAAACCAAGAGATGAATTTTTAGACTTAGAACAGATGCAAGCTGCTAGTCATTGGAACTCGTTTACTTATGAAGGCTGTGTTGTTAAATTATCGGATACTATTGCTTATTTAGGTAGAGATATTGAAGATGCTTTGATATATGGAATTTTATCGGATAAACAGTTAAAAGAGTTAGAACAAATTATTCAAAAAGCTTTTCCAAATGAAAAACTTCAAGATGTTAGTACAAATATTTTAACTTACTATTTTATAAGAGATTTATGTCAAAATTCTACAGTGGAAGATGGTTTACGCTTTACTGATAGTACTTTTGAATTAATGAGTATTATCAAAGAATATAATACTGAAAATATTTGTGGACATGATAGATTAAAACCTTTTAAAAAATATGCAAGATTAATTATTGAAACTATTTTTGAAAAGTTAGATAGCTATTTTGGCTCTGATATTTTAGATGCTATTGAAAAAGATGCTAATCTTTATCCAATGTTGACATCTTATTTTAGAAAATGGCTGGTTAAATATTCTCAAATTGCGTTAGAAGAAAAAGCTAAAAACGAATGTGATAACAATGTAATTTATGATATTACTTCTCAAAAATCATATAGAAAATCAGTTATCGAATTCATATCTGCAATGACAGATAAATTTGCAATAAAAATATTTAATGAAATTATAAGCTTCTAAAGAACTGTTAAAAGCCTCATCATTAAGATGAGGCTTTTTTGATTCTATTATATTAGTGAGTTAAAACTTTTAAGCCAATAATTCCACTTAAAATTACATTCAATTCTTTCGTTTTTAAGTATTTCGTCCTGTTCAGGTAGGTAAGGTAATCCTTTTAACATTTTTTTTTCATTCATAAAAAACTCCATAATAGAATAACTATTCATTTTATTGTATTTAAAATTTTTTCTGTGTAAGTTGAAACTTGACGCAAGAAATAATTTATTGTTGTAATTTGTTTGTTTTTAAAATTTAGACACTCTTAATAACTAACTTTAATTCACTTACGATAGAATTCAATATGTGCAAAGTATCGCTATTTGGTTGCTCAAACAATTTCAAAAGATTTATTTCAAAATTATTTGGAAGTATTTTACATTTTTTTAGAGCAAAATCTATTAATCTTTTTTCCCCTGGGTGTAACTGTTTATTTATTGCAAAAATAACATCAAAATAACTTGCAACAAATGCAGAAATTCTATGATTTATACTATTAATATCCTTTCTGTTTATAGCCTTTTCAATTTGCTCATAATACGATGCAAAAGGCTTATCTTTCATTAACATCAAATTTCTCTTAATAATGTTATTTTGTAATTCCGTTGGATATTCTACATTTAACTTCTCTTGTAAGTTTTTGAGCCAGTTATTTTTATCATAAATTATATTAAAATTTTTTAATGTATATAAAAAACATGTTGTATAACCATTTGACGGATAATGCTTAATCCAAACACTATCAAAAATATTTTTGAACCAAGAAGTATTCCAATACATTATATCTAATTGCACATTTGCTTCATCTACCCAAAATTCATCTCCAGCACCAAAATATTCACCACCGATTTCATATTTTGAAGAAATAGGTTTTATAATATCCGCTCTTTTTTCAATCGGAATATCTACTGCAGAAAAAATATATACATCTATATCTGATTTTTTATCAGAAGTTTTTGCACTTGTTGAACCTCCAATAGCGATTGCTTCAACTTCTTTTATATTAATAAATTTATCAAGTATTTTGTTTAAATTTTTATCCATCTTATTTTATTTCCTTAAAATTTAACAATATTGCCAATTTTTTTACTTTATAGTGTTTTAATTAGTGCTAAATTAATAATCCCAGATTTTATATCTTTATTTAAGTTTTGTCCCGTAATGATTTCTTGAATCATTTGTTTTTCAATAGGACTTTTTAATGTTGCATACAGTTTTTCTTTTAAATTAAGATTTTTAAATTCGGAATATATAACTATTGATTGTGGATTATAAAAACACATAAATATTTTTATTGTCTTTAGTAAAAAATCTTCTACATTTTCTTTTGAAAACTCAAAATTGTTCCAATCAATATAAGGTAGTAAATATTGAATTTCACCCGACAAATCGTTTTTTCCTTTTTGTACTTTTCCATTTATGCAAATCCCCACCCCTGGAGGATATTTTGATGACATACAAATACCTATACCATCATTTATATTATGTAAAGTACAATATCCTAAAATTGCCATATTTATATCGTTTTCAAAAAATATTTCTATATCAAATTTTTCCTTTATGATACTTGGAAAATTAGTTTAATCAAAGTCTTTATTAATGAATTAACAGTAACAATACTCAACTCTGAAAAATTCGCTAACTGTGCCTTTGTTGCAATTCGTTTGTCTTTAATAATATAGTTCAAATATATAATCTATAATAATTAATTCTAAAACAAAATAAATATCTAGATATTTATCCATATGAACGACTTTACGAGTTTCATTGAAATGAGTTGTTAATGCCCTTAATTCAGATAGCTGTTTACCAATTCGTCCCCAGTTTCTCTTTTTAAACTTTTTTGATTTTATTTCTATATTTTTTAAATTTTTTCTAAATATATTTAATAACTTGTTTCTAATTTTAGGACTAAAATCACTTGCAAAATCTTTTAGCATATTTTCATATTTAGATTCATTTGAAAAGTTTTTATTAACTGCAATTGCAGATATGCAACTCTGTTACCTGTTCTAAAGAAAGGACAAATATATTAATCTACCCGTACAGTATCGCAAAAGCACGTTTTGGCTCAGTTTGATGTACGGTTAAAATGATTTTTCCAACCTCTAAAACTCTCTCGTACAGCCTCATTTTTCAAATAAATCGTTCTACTAGTACAAATCACACCATACTTTCCATTACAATTCTGAATAAAACAATAGATGTAAATGTAATAAAAAAGACCTAACTCCAAATGGAATTAAGTCTTTTAAAATTTGGGCAGGGGTGGATTCGAACCACCGTAGACTCGCGTCGACAGATTTACAGTCTGTTGCCTTTAGCCACTCGGCCACCGACCCATGTCTAATTTGCCTTTGACGAGATTTGAACTCGTGGCCTCTCCCTTACCAAGGGAGTGCGCTACCCCTGCGCCACAAAGGCTTGTTTTAAGCTTTTGCCACAAGGGCTGTCAATAAACAAGCCGGCAATAGGAATCGAACCTACAACCTACGGTTTACAAAACCGTTGCTCTAC